>JBBSGQ010000088.1:0-10480 GCA_038253965.1 Acidimicrobiales bacterium
CCGCCGCTCCTGTGGATAGATCAGGCGGCCCCTGACCCGGTGGACTCGCGCTGGGCGTCGAGCCAAGCCAGGACGTCGTTGCGCCAGTAGCGCAGGCGCCGCCCAATGATGAAGCCGCAAGGTCCGCTGTCGAGTACGCGCCAGTAGCGCAGCGTCGCGACGGGCATCCGGAGCAGCTCGGCGACCTCCTCGATCGTCATGAGCTGGTCGCGAAGGGGAAGGCCGGTGTGGAGGGTCTCGGTCATGGTCGGCTCCTGCCTGTCAGGGTTGGTCCTACCCCTAAAGGCCGCGCAGTCGCCGCGAGTGGCCAACGCCCTCCAGAGGTCGGCATTCCGTCGTCCCGTCTCACTAGGGTGACTCCATGGCCTTGAAGAAGTCGGACCTCTACTCATCCTTGTGGGCAAGTTGCGACCAGCTTCGAGGCGGCATGGATGCCAGCCAGTACAAGGACTACATCCTGACGCTGCTGTTCGTTAAGTACGTCTCCGACAAGGCCAAGATCGACCCCAACAGCCTGATCGACGTCCCCACTGGTGGATCGTTCGACGACATGCTTGCCGCCAAGGGCGACAAGGAGATCGGCGACCGGTTCAACAAGATCATCGGCAAGCTCGCTGAGGCCAACGGCCTGCGCAACGTCATAGACCAGGCTGACTTCAACGACGAGGAGAGGCTCGGCAAGGGCAAGGAGATGCAGGATCGCCTTTCCAAGCTCGTCACCATCTTCAACGACCTGGACTTCCGCGGTTCGCGCGCTGAGGGTGACGACCTGCTCGGCGATGCCTACGAGTACCTGATGCGCCACTTCGCGACCGAGTCAGGCAAGAGCAAGGGCCAGTTCTATACCCCGGCGGAGGTCTCCCGGATCCTGGCCAAGGTGGTCGGGATTGACGGGAAGACACGACAGGACCAGACGGTCTACGACCCCGCATGTGGCTCAGGTTCGTTGCTGCTCAAGGCCGCAGCTGAGGCACCGCGCGGCATGACGATCTACGGCCAGGAGAAGGACAACGCCACCTGGGCACTCTCGAAGATGAACATGATCCTGCACGGCAACGAGATCGCCGAGATCGAGAAGGGCGACACGATCACCAGCCCGCAGTTCGTGAGCGGCAACCATCTGAAGACGTTCGACTACCTGGTCATGAACCCACCGTTCTCTGTGAAGTCCTGGAGCAATGGCCTGGAGAACGACTACGACCGCTTCGAGTACGGCCGCCCCCCAGAGAAGAATGGCGACTACGCCTTCCTGCTCCACGCACTCAAGTCACTCAAGAGCACCGGCAAAGGCGCGATCATCCTGCCGCACGGCGTCCTCTTCCGAGGCAACGCTGAAGGCACCATCCGCACTCGGCTGCTCAAGCAGGGCTTCATCAAGGGCGTCATCGGACTGCCGCCGAACCTCTTCTACGGCACTGGCATCCCGGCCTGCATCGTCATCCTCGACAAGGAGAACGCGGTCGCGCGAACTGGCGTCTTCATGATCGACGCCTCTAGGGGCTTCATCAAGGACGGCCCGAAGAACCGCCTCCGAAGCCAGGACATCCACAAGATCGTCGACACGTTCAACAAGCAGATCGAGATCCCGCGCTACTCCCGCATGGTTGCGATGAGCGAGATTGCCGATCCGAAGAACGACTTCAACCTCAATATCCCGCGCTATGTCGACTCCTCTGAGCCGGAAGACCTCCAGGACCTCCACGCTCACCTGCACGGCGGGATCCCCGACCACGACCTCGACGCGCTCAGCGGCTACTGGCAAGCCTTCCCGCAACTGCGCAGCCAACTCTTCAAGCTAAACCGTCCTGGGTACAGCGACCTCACCGTCGATGTGGGCGAGGTTCAGCAGGCCATCCTCGACTCGACCGAATTCCAGAAGTTCGCCGATGAAGCGCGCGGGCTCACTGCCGACTGGTTCGCCGCCTGGCGCCCTCAGCTCGCCGAGATCGACGAGAACACGAATCCCACCGAACTCATTGGCGCAATCAGCGATGACCTCCTCGCGCGGTTCAAGTCGGTGGCGCTACTCGACGAGTACGACGTCTACGAGCAGCTCATGAGCTACTGGCACGGGGGGATGCACGACGACGTCTTCCTGATCATGAATGACGGCTGGTTGGATGCGGCCAAGCCGCGGCTGACGATCGAAGACAAGGACCGCAAGCTCTCCGAGACTCCCGACCTCGTGGTCGGAAGCGGTCGCAGCGCGACCAAGTACAAGATGGACCTAATTCCTCCGGCACTGATTGTCGCGCGCTACTTCGCCGAGGAACAGGGCAACCTGGAGCAGATCGTCGTCGCGGTCGAAGAAGCAACCCGAGCCATCGAAGAGTTCATCGAGGAGCACGCCGTCGAGGATGGTCTGCTCGCCGAGGCGATGGACGACGACAAGATCAGCAAGGCGCTGGTGGCTGCCCGGCTTCGTGTCGCCAAGCGCGGGGGGTCAGACCCTGATGAGATCAAGGCGCTTGAGCAGGCGATCAAGCTGTACGACGCTGAGGCTGCGGGCAGAATGCTCGTCAAGACGATGCAGGAACAGCTCGACAAGTCGACCCTGAAGAAGTACGGCGAGCTGACGGAAGTCGACATCAAGATTCTCGTCCTCGACGACAAGTGGCGGGGCACGGTCGTTCGCCGGGTAGCCGCTGAGGTCGAGGCACTGACGTTCGCCCTCGTCGGCCGTATCCAGCAACTCGGGCATCGGTACAACGAGACAGCTGACGCCCTCACCGGCGACCTTGCCGGCCTTGCTTCCAAGGTCGCCCAACACCTCGCGGCGATGGGAGTCAACAGATGAGCCCGGACGTACCCGACTGGCAGGAAACGACAGTCGGCGCAGTGGCGTCAGTATCCCGCGGTGCCTCACCGCGCCCGATCGCATCCGTGCGCTGGTTCGACGTCAAGAGCGACGTTCGCTGGGTTCGTATTGCGGACGTCAACCGCTCGGATGGTCGGACCCTCCGTGCGACGACCCAGGCCATCTCTGCTGACGGAATCGTGCGAAGCCGGTACCTCAAGCCGGGCACGCTGATCATGAGCATCGCCGCAACCGTCGGCATTCCGGTCATCACTGGCGTCCCCACATGCATCCACGACGGGTTTGTCGCACTCGAGAACCTTCAGGTCGACAAGCGATTCTTGCTCTACTTGCTGAAGGCATCCGAGCAGAAGCTGCGCGAGGCCGGCCAGTCTGGATCGCAGATTAACGTGAACTCAGACATCGTCCGAGAGCTCACAATTCACATTCCTCCGGATCGCCGGGAGCAGGACCGCATCGCATCGATGCTGTGGGATGTCGACGAACTGATCGCATCCCTCGAACTCTTGATCGCCAAGAAGCAGGCGATCAAGCAGGGCATGATGCAACAGCTTCTGACAGGCCGCACCCGCCTGCCAGGCTTCGACGACGAGTGGAGTGACACGAAGCTGGGCCAGGTCCTGAGGTTTCAAGTTGGTTTCCCATTTTCGTCACGGTTCTTCAGCAGCACCCCAGTTGGTCCAAGGCTTGTGAGAAACCGAGACCTTCGTGCGGGCGACGCCAAGATCTACTTTGCAGGCTGGGCGTCAGCCGAATATGCGCTTTCGGCAGGCGACATTCTAGTCGGCATGGACGGTGACTTCGAGCCAGTCACATGGCATGAGCCAGGTGCCCTTCTTAACCAACGAGTCGGGCGGCTTCGTCTCTCCGAGCGCGTAAGTGGTCCGTTTCTTTCGTATGCCCTGATCGCGCCGTTGAAGGCATTAGAAAACGCCACGGGCGCGACGACCGTCAAGCATTTGTCTCACCGCGATCTGGAGGGGCTGTCAATGGGTCTGCCGGGCCGCGATGAGCAGGACGCGATTGCCATCGCGCTTGCGGATGTAGACGCAGAAATCGATATGCTTCGAGTGCGCCTCAGGAAGACCCACACCCTGAAGACCGGCATGATGCAGCAGCTCCTGACCGGTCGCACTCGGCTGCCCGTGGCGGGGGCGTCATGAGTGACGTCGGACAGATCGAGCGGAAGGCGCAGGACCGCGTGGTCCAACTCTTCAGTGAGCAGCTCGGCTACGACTATCTCGGCAACTGGGAGTATCGCGACGGCAACGCCAACGTCGAGGTTGACCTGCTGACGCAGAACCTCAAGGCGCGCGGCTACAACCAAAAGCTGATCACCCGCACGCTCGACCAACTCGGCAAGGCTGCTGCGGTCGGCGCCGGTCACGATCTGTATGAGGCGAACCGGGACGTCTATCAGCTGCTGCGCTACGGCGTGAAGGTCAAGCCTGGTGTCGGCGAGCAGACCGAGACGGTCTGGCTGATCGACTGGAAGATCCCAAGTGCGAACCACTTCGTGGTCGTCGAGGAGGTCACAGTTCTCGGCCAGCACACCAAGCGGCCGGACGTGGTGCTCTACGTGAACGGTCTGGCGCTCGCGACGATAGAGCTCAAGCGTTCGAAGGTCTCTGTTGCTGAAGGCATCCGGCAGACCATCGGTAATCAGAAGCCCGAGTTCATCCGCCCGTTCTTCTCGACGGTCCAGTTCGTGTTCGCTGGCAACGACGTCGAGGGCTTGCGCTACGGCGTTATCGACACGCCGGAGAAGTACTGGCTGGAGTGGAAGGAGTCTTCAGAGGTTGCCGAGCCGTTCGACCGCGGCTTGCTCCAGCTCTGCACCAAGACTCGCTTCCTCGAACTGATCCACGACTTCATCGTGTTTGACGCGGGCGTGAAGAAGGGGCCGCGACATAACCAGTACTCCGGCGTGAAGGGTGCCCAGGAGCGGATCGCCAAGCGCGAGGGCGGCATCATCTGGCACACCCAAGGCTCCGGCAAGAGCTTGACGATGGTGTGGCTGGCGAAGTGGCTTCGGGAACACCACGCCGATGCGAGGGTCCTTCTGATCACCGACCGGACCGAGCTCGATGACCAGATCGAGAAGGTCTTCAACGGGGTCAATGAGCGGATCTACCGGACGTCAAGCGGCGCCGACTTGCTCGACACCTTGAACAAGTCCCAGGAATGGCTGATCTGCTCCCTGGTGCACAAGTTCCGTGCTGCCGACGATGACCAGGACCTTGACGAGGCCGGCGAAGAGTTCATCAAGGAACTCAACGCGAAGATCCCGAAAGACTTCACGGCCAAGGGCAACCTCTTCGTGTTCGTCGACGAAGCCCACCGCACCCAGTCCGGCAAGATGCACAACGCCATGAAGTTGCTGCTGCCTGGGGCGATGTTCATCGGCTTCACCGGCACCCCGCTGCTCAAGGCCGACAAGGCCACCAGCATTGAAACCTTCGGCTCGTTCATCCATACGTACAAGTTCGACGAGGCCGTCCAGGATGGCGTTGTGCTCGACCTGCGTTATGAAGCCCGCAACATCGACCAGCAACTGTCGTCACCAGCCCAGGTGGACAAATGGTTCGAGGTCAAGACCAAGGGCATGACCGACCTCAGCAAAGCCGAGCTCAAGAAGCGCTGGGGAACCATGCAGAAGGTCGTCTCCAGCGAGCCACGGGCCAAGCAGATCGTCAACGACATTCTGCTCGACATGGAAACCAAGCCTCGCCTGATGGATCAGCGCGGCAACGCCATGCTGGTGGGCTCGTCGATTTATCAGGTGTGCAAGTTCTACGAGCTGTTCGTCAACGCCGGGTTCAAGGGGAAGTGCGCCATCGTCACCAGCTACGTCCCGAGCCCCAGCGACATCTCCAAAGAGGACTCTGGCGAGGGCAAGACCGAGAAGATCCGCCAGTACGACATCTACCGCAAGATGCTGGCCGACTACTTCAACGAGCCCGAAGACACTGCGGTCAACAAGGTCGAAGAATTCGAGCAGGCCGTCAAGAAGCAGTTCATCGAGAACCCCGGCCAGATGCGTCTCCTCATCGTTGTCGACAAGCTGCTCACGGGCTTCGATGCTCCGAGCGCGAGCTACCTCTACATCGACAAGAAGATGCGCGACCACGGGCTCTTCCAGGCCATTTGCCGTGTCAACCGGCTCGACGGCGACGACAAGGACTACGGCTACATCGTCGACTACCAGGATCTGTTCAACTCGCTTGAAGACGCCATCACGGACTACACGTCCGGCGCGCTGGATGGGTACGAGAAGAAGGACATAGAAGGGCTGCTCAGCGACCGCATCGAGGAGGCCCGCCAGGACCTCGACGAGGCGCTTGAACGCGTCCGTGCACTCGTCGAGCCGGTGGCTCCGCCGAAGAACACACTGCAGTACCAGCATTTCTTCTGTGCGATGGAGCAAGGCAATGCCGAGCAACTCAAGTCCAACGAGCCGAAGCGCGTCGAGCTGTACAAGTCCGTCGCCGCCGTGGTCCGCGCGTTCGGCAACCTCGCCAACGACATGGCTGCCGCGGGGTACAGCGACGCCGAGGCGGAGGCGATCAAGCAGGAGATCGCTCACTACGTAGACGTACGTGCCGAGGTGAAGCTCGGCGCTGGTGAGGACGTGGACTTCAAGCAGTACGAAGCGGGGATGCGCTTCTTGCTCGATACCTACATTCAGGCCGGCGCGTCAGAGACTTTGTCGAACTTCGAAGACACCAGTCTGATCGATCTCATCGTGAACTTAGGGGCGGGCGCGATCGACAAGTTGCCGAAGGGCATCAAGAACGACCCTGAGGCGGTCGCTGAGACGATCACCAACAACATGCGCAGGGTCATCATCGACGAGCGCGCCATGAATCCGAAGTACTACGACAAGATGAGCGAGCTGCTCGATGCCATCATCGAACAGCGTCGCGAGCAGGCGATCGACTACCAGGAGTACCTCGCCAAGCTCCTGGACGCCGCCAAGCAGCTCGGCAGCCACGAGTCCGACATTGAGTATCCGACCTGGGCCGACAACGGCGCCCGGCGAGCCCTCGTCGACTTCTTCTTCCCCGACTTCGAGTTCGCCATCGAGGTCGACCGCATCGTCCACGAGACGAAGCCCGACTCCTGGGTGGGGAACCCGATCAAGGAACGCAAGGTCAGGAACGCGATCAAGGCGTACCTCGACGACGACCGACTTGATGATCTCTTCGAACTTGTGAAGGCACGCCATGAGTACCGCTAGTGCCTACCTCACCGTCCGCGGGATCGACGTCGACGTCGTCTACAAGGACATCAAGAACCTCCACATCGGCGTCTACCCGCCTCTCGGCCGCGTCCGGGTCGCCGCGCCAAGCTGCCTTGACGACGACCAAGTGCGTCTCGCCGTGATCCAGCGCCTGCCGTGGATCAAGCGGCAGCGTGAGCAGCTCAAGGCGGCACCACGCCAAACCGAGCGCGAGATGGTCACAGGCGAGTCTCACTACGTATGGGGCCTCCGCCGCCGCCTCAAGGTCGTAGAACGCCCCGGTCGAGCGCACATCGAAATCGACGGCGAGCGACTCGTGCTCTACGTTCCGGCCGACGAGTCACCGGCCAAACGCCGCGAGTACCTCGAGAACTGGTACCGAGATGAGCTTCGTCGCACCATCCCGGAGTTGGTCAGCCGCTGGGAGACCGCTCTCGGCGTCAACGTCCCGAGATGGACCATCCGCCGCATGAAGACCAAGTGGGGCTCGTGCAACCGCGAGACCCGGCACCTGTGGTTCAACGTCGAGCTGGCAAAGAAGCCCCCCGACTGCCTGGAATACATCGTGGTCCACGAGATGACCCACTACTTCGAGCGCAACCACGGCGAACGCTTCACCAAACTCATGGACGCCCAGCTGCCCGACTGGCGCAGCCGCCGCGACCAGCTCAACGGCGCACCGCTCGGAGCCGAGGAGTGGCCAGAGGGTGGCTGACCTCGACAACGCGACCAAGCTCAAGCTCGAATCGATCTTGGATATGTCCGGCGGCTATGTCCTGGACTTCAGCAACGCCCGCTTCGCCGACTTCGTCCGAACATCCATCGGGCTCGACCCGTACGAGAAGTACACGCCAGCCTCCAAGGCCGTCCTGCTGAGGACGATCTGGCACGACCAGCCCGACGCCGTCGCAGCGAAACTGAACCTTGAGCTCCTGGAGCATTGGCGCGTGAGCAAGCTCGTCAGCGGGACCGAACCGACGAGCACCGAGTCGGCGCTCCACGACGAAGTCAAGGCGCAGTTCACGCCTCTCGTGATGCCCGTCAGCGCCGCCGACACCGAGTTCTTGGCAAAGGACTTCGACGAGATCGATCTCAAGCAGCTCCCCCGGTCGCTCAGCGCGTGCCGACACTCTGGACGACGTGGAGAGCGAGATCCTCAGGGAACTCGATCCGCCGCTGAATCTCGCCAAAGTTAAGCGGACACCGCTGCGGCAGCGGTTGTCGGCCTTGCGAAAGCAGCACGGCGGTGCCGGCGAAGCCGGGAGCACCCAAGGATGAGTGACTCCGAGAATGCGGCCGCACTGAGGCAGCCGCCGCGTGCGGGCAGGCGAGTATCGTTCGGCAACCTCGCGCTGGCTGGCGGCGGCATCAAGGCTGCGTGGGCTCTCATTCCTCGCTGAGCTTGAGGACATGCTCGGCGAGCCACTGCTCGACTACTTCGACCTCGCCTCCACACCCCCCGGCCCCGGCCCACACACCTCTTCCATCCACACCCCGGGCGCTGGCCACTCGCGATCCGTCGCCGGCCCTTTGGGATGTGACCATGACGCTGCACAAGCTCTCGGCGGGTTCGGGGTACGAGTACCTGACCCGCCAGGTCGCTGCGCTCGACTCGACCGAGAGGGGGCGCACCACACTGGCCGACTACTACTCGGCGAAGGGCGAGTCGCCCGGTCGTTGGGTCGGCTCCGGGCTCGTCGGCGTCGACGGTCTGGAGGTCGGCGACGCGGTCACGGCCGAGCAGATGAAGCACCTCTTCGGCACCGGTTCGCACCCGCTCACCGGCGAGCCGCTCGGGGCGGCGTACAAGGTCTACGACAACACCGGCGTCGACGGGTTCAACGCCGAGGTTGGCCGGCGCATGGTTTCGACAGGCTCAACCATCGAGGGCGGCGCAACCGGCGAGGTGACGCGACCGCCCTACGACATGCTCGCCCGGATACGCAGCGAGGTGGCGCGGGAGCGGTTCGTCGCCGAGCAGGGCCGCGAGCCAGCCAGCGCGCGGGAGCTCTCGGACGCCCTCGCGCGCTACTCGCGGCCACGACAGACCGCCGTTGCCGGTTACGACCTGACGTTCAGCCCGGTGAAGTCGGTGTCGGCGCTCTGGGCGGTCGCACCACGCGAGGTCGCGGGAGTGATCGAGGCGGCGCACGTAGCCGCCGTACGCGATGCGCTCGCCTTCATCGAACGCGAGGTGCTGTTCACCCGCGAGGGCCGCAACGGTGCCCGGCAGGTCGAGACCCGCGGCCTCATCGCGACGGCGTTCACCCACCGCGACTCCCGCGCCGGCGACCCCGACCTGCACACCCACGTCGCGGTCGCCAACAAGGTCCAGACCCTGCAGGGCAAGTGGCTGTCGATCTTCGGGAAGGTCCTGCATGAGCACGTCGTCGCTGCGTCGGAGACCTACAACACCGCGCTCGAACGGCGGCTGACCGAGGCGCTCGGCGTGCAGTTCGTCGAGCGGCCCGGGACGACGCGGGACAAGCGGCCGGTGCGGGAGATCGAGGGCGTCGACCGGGCGCTGTGTGAGCGCTGGTCGCAGCGGCGCTCCGACATCG
This sequence comes from Acidimicrobiales bacterium, assembly GCA_038253965.1. Lineage (GTDB taxonomy): Bacteria > Actinomycetota > Acidimicrobiia > Acidimicrobiales > Iamiaceae > JBBSGQ01. The sequence continues at coordinate 9,623 of JBBSGQ010000088.1, forward strand.
TGACCCGACAGCGGGAGCTTTCACGAGAGTTCCAGAAGGCGCACGGTCGCCCGCCGACACCGACCGAGGCGGTCGCCCTCGCGCAGCAGGCGAACCTGGAGACCCGGGAGGCCAAGCACGAGCCGCGGTCGTACGCCGAGCAACAGACCACGTGGCGATCCGAGGCCGTGAGCGCGCTCGGCTCGGAGCAGGCCATTGCACGGTTGGTCTCGGCGGCCTTGCATCCGGCGCCGCGGACGCAACGGCAGGTGACGGCGGCGTGGGTGCGGGAGACGGCGGCCCGGGTCGTCGCAGAGCTGGAGGGACGCCGGGCGACGTGGCAGGTCTGGCACGTCCGGGCCGAGGCGCAGCGGCAGGTGCGCGACGTCGCGGTCCCCGCAGACCGGCTGGCCGAGGTGGTCGAGTGGGTCGTCGACGACGTCCTCGGGCAACTGTCGGTCAACCTCTCCCCCGACCTCGACCCGGTCGCCGAGCCGACGGTGCTGCGGCGCAGCGATGGCCAGAGCGTCTACCGGCACACCGGGCGTGACCGCTACACCAGCCAGCGCATCCTCGACGCCGAGCAGCGGATCGTCACCACGGCTGGGCGCGTTGGTGGGTTCGCCTGGTCGGCCGACGACGTCGAGCTGTCGGTGCTCGCGGCCCGGCTCGACGGCGCGACGCTCAACCGCAGCCAGGAGGCGCTCGTCACCGCGATGGCGACCAGCGATGCTCGGGTGGCGCTCGCGCTGGCGCCGGCCGGGTCGGGCAAGACGACCGCGATGCAGGTGCTCGCCAGCGTCTGGACCGAGGGCGGGCTCAATGCTGTCGGCCTGGCTCCCTCGGCCGCGGCCGCCGCGGCGCTCGCCGAGGCGACCG
>JBBSGQ010000089.1:0-10434 GCA_038253965.1 Acidimicrobiales bacterium
CAACCCGACGGTCGTGGTCGCACCTCAGGTGAGCGCCGCGACCATCGACGCCCGAGCGGCTGAATCCCATGCAGGCTGGATGGTTCACGTTGACGATCGGCAGCGGCCGTGGCTGGTCGATGAGGCGGGCGTGCCGCATCTCGCGCTTGTGCATCATCTGTCGCTCATTGGTGTGTTCGATGATGCCTCCGCCTTGTTGCGGACGTGCGCCGCGGCCTTTGGAGGCGAGATGTCAGCCGCCGTGTTCCCAATCCTTCCCGCCGAGCGTGTCCGGTGGCACCATCTGCCCGAGCTCCGCATCGGTGATGACGTCGTGGTGGCCCGTGAGCGGTTCGTGATCGACCACATCGACCTCGAGGCCATCCGCTCGATTCCCGATGAGTTCGATCGGTTCCTCGGATGGGTCGCGTTCACCGATCGCCTCGGCCTACCCGCGACCGTGACGGCTCGAGTCACCGGCTCACCCAACGAACCAGGTCGTCTCGTCCCCATCGACAGCATCCTCGGCGTCGAGACGTTCCTGCACGATTCGGAGCGGCTCGGTCCGCAACTCATCGCCGAGTCCGGACCGACGGTGGAGGATGCCGTCGTCTTCCCGGGAGGCGACCACCACGTCACGCAGATCGCCGTCAGCTGGCGTGACGTCTCGTACTGGAAGCGGTGCCCGCCGCCGTCGCTATCCGACGATTCGTCATTGCCGTGGCACCAGGTCAACGTGATGTTCGACAACGACGACGACGGCCCGCGAATCGACTGGGTGCTGATCGGACAGCACGTCGATGCGTGGATCGCGTCGGGTCTCGTGGCGCGCTGGTTCTTCGTTCGCAAGCCACCCGGCCTACGCATGCGCTTCGCGGTGCGCGACAACGCGGCGTTCACCGCTGCGTTTCAGCAGTGGAACGAGTCGCTTCCGAGCGCCTCGGTACGGGAGGCCCGGCCCGCGCTCTATCAACCGGAACGCGAACGGTTCGGTGGTTCGGCCGGCCTCGCGCTCGCCCAAGATCTGTGGTGCGGGACGGCACCCGTGGCGGTGGCGTTGGAGCTCGCCGACCCGGCCCGCCGCTGGCGGTACCCAATCGGCGCACGCGCGTGTTCAGCTCTCGTGCGTTCCGTCTTCGACGACCCGCGTGACCATGCACGCGTGTGGGCCCGGCTCCATACACCGTTGGCAGCCGTGGAGTGCCCGCCTGATCCGCTCGCGACCCAAGCGCTCACCGAACCGGACGACTTCATCGACGGACTCACGGTCGCGCTACGGGATATCGACGCCGCTCTCCTCGCCATTTCGCGCGCCGCGGCCGTTGAGGTCCGTGCCGCGATCAAGCGCGGCGACATCACGACCGACCCGCGTCAATGGCTCGCGGACGCGGTCTTGTTCCAATGGAACGCCTTCGGGCTCGGGCTGGACTTCCGATCGGTCGCGTCGATGACTCGGTCTGGCGTCGAGTTTGCCGTGCCGACGGCGTGAGGCTTCGCCCTCTACCAGGGGCACATCACCGTCGAGTAACTGCTGAGATCGGGGATCCTGTAGCCCGGGTTCCTGGCGAGGAGCTGGGCCTCGCCGATCTTGCCGACGAACTCGATCTGCGTCGTCATTGCACTGAAATCCATCGCGAAGCCCTCGACCTCGGAGCCTTCGGCCAGCGATTTCATCTCGTCGAGTTCCTCGCCGTCGACCTTGGCGGCCTCGAGGATCTCGTCACGAAGGAAGTAAATCGAGCCGTCCGGGCCTTTCGCGACCACTCCACCATCAGCCATCACCATGCTCCTTAGCCGTTGCGGTATCTGCCGTGTGCGGATTGTAGGGACAGAATCACCGCGGTGGAAGAGGGCGACTGCGAATGATCGCTGTCCATGGTCACTACGCAAGGGGCACTACGTCCGTTCGGTCGTGCGCCAGCACCAGGTGAACGGTTCGGGCAGCGTCTCGTGCAACGCCCAACCACGAACGGGTGGCGCGGCGATGTGTCCCTCCTCCAGCCCGAGGATGCGCTCGTGCACGCGCGCCGCACCAGCCATCCAAAGCAGATCCGACCCGGCCTCACCGCGGAGCATGTCGAGTAGCGCGCGGCCGGCGACGTGGACCACCAGATCGGCATCGGAATCGACGCCCGATCGCATGGGCTGTTCGGGTGAGGAGAAGTCGGCCTGGTAAGGGAGGCGTTGACCATCGCCGAGATGGACGACGAGTTGCCATCGGACGTTCCAGGCGAGCAACAGCTGGAGTGGATCGCCATCAGTGCCGAGATGCGCGGCAAGCCACGGGCCGAAGACAGCGGGGAACCATGATTCGAGACGGGTACGCAGCTCGTGACGCTCGTTCGGGTCGACTCCCTGCAACGTCGAGGTGTCGACCGGCTCCCAGGCTTCGACCTCGCTGGACTGTTCCGACACGAACGTCGCCGCGGCGGAGTGATGTTGGACTCGTTGGTCGCTCGTGAGCTCGATCACGTCACCTGGCCGCACCTCGACGACCTCGCTGGTGGGAGGCAGCCGGCGCCGCAGCAGGCGGGCGATCTGGGCCGGCACGTACGGCGCGGCGTACCGGTTCGCCCACGCGTGAGTGCCTCGGTACGCCACGCCCCAGAAGTAGGGGAACACGAGACGCGGCTCGGCCGTGCACGCTGCTTCGAGCCACTCGGCTGCGAACTCGCGCTCGTCGTAGGCCCAGCCCAGGTTGCGTTGGTAGGACATGAGCGCGTTGCCCGGCTGGTACCGCGCCGCGACCGTAGTGACCGGACCCCACTCGTCGCGGATGCGCTCGGCGTCAGTGACGTGAGCGAAGCAGTCCGACATGTGCCAATACGTTCCGTTGGTGCTGCGTACGACAAAGCCGTACTCATCGACGTCGGTGTCCGATGGCGTGGGCAAGAGATCGAGTGCGCCGATCCGCTGTTGTTCCCACGGTGACACCTCGACCAGGTGAGTAAAGCCCAACTCCCTCAAGCGACGCCGCAACCAAGCGTCCGGTGGGACGTACACCGGCATGTCGCGATCGAAGCCCTCCACCGTCGGCGCATGCCAGTGATCGAGGTGGCTGTGCGTGACGAGCACCGCGGTGGGCGCACCGAGCGCGTTGCGGTCGATCGTCCGGGCGGGGTGGAATCCGATCGCACCACTGGCGAACGAATCGGTGAACACGGGGTCGACCAAGAGCCGGTCATCACCGTGCTCGATGAGAACGCTGGCGTGGCCGAGGATCGAGATGCGCACGCGCTCAGGCTGCCGAGCTCTCCCGGTAGCACGCGACGGCAGCGGCGAGCCGTTGCAGCGCCTCGGGAGTGTTGGGCGAGCACGTGCACATCAGGTGGGCGAACCCGGCCCGCTCGAACTCACTCAATGTCGCGGCAACCGCTGTTGCCGAGCCGGTCGCGAACCGGTCGCCGAACAGATTAGGTGTCGGCGTGAGGTCGGGATAGGACACCTTGAGCTCGGTCGTGACGGCAAGGCTTGATGGATCTCGCCCCACTTCGACGCACGCGTCGGTCAGCCGGGAGCGCAGCTCGTTGAGGTCCTCGGCGCGTGCGGCGTACCCGCCGTTCCAGCAGTCGGCGTACTTTGCCACCAGTCGCAACATGCGCGGGCCGAACCCCGCGACGAGGATCGGCGGCCCGGCCGGACGGGGGCCACGCGGTAGGATCTCGCAGTCGACCGCCCGGTGGTACTGCCCCTCATACGACACCCGACCTTCGCGCACGAGCGGCACGATGATCTGCAGCGCTTCCTCGAAGCGTGACACCCGGTGGTCGAGCGGCATCCCGAAGGCGGTGAGCTCGGCATCGTTCCAACCGGCTCCGAGGCCGAGGGTCAGGCGTCCGCCGCTCACCTCGTCGAGTGTCACCGCCATCTTCGCGAGAAGCGCAGGGTTACGGAACGCTCCGCACGACACGAGCGTGCCGAGCTCGACCCGTTGGGTTGCGTCGGCGAGCGCGGACAGCATCGTCCAGCCCTCCCAGATCCCTTCGGCCGGGGAGATGTCAGTTCGGTAGAGCAGATGGTCGTAGAGCCACAGCGAGTCGAAGCCCGCCGCTTCGGCAGTGAGGGCCAGCTCGCGGACTTCGGCGTAGTGCGGTGCGCGCCCCAGCCACGGGTTCTCGGAGAGGACGAGCTCGAGGCCGACCTTCACCGCGCGGTCCAGTGATGCACCCAGCTGTGCGGGCTGTCGACGAATCGGCGAAGCAACTCGGGTTCGCGATCGCGCAACAACGGCAATGCTTCGGCTTGGCCGATCGTTCGGTCCACGATCTTGCGGCGGAGGGCAACCTTCCGGTCCCACTCCTCGGCTGAGCTCCTCGGTGACCCGAGTCGGGCGTCGACCCTCTGCCCGATGAGAATCGTGTCGAAGGCGTGATCAGAAGAGAAGAAGTCGGGGGGGATGACCGAGTAGAAGAGGGATGGACGATCCGACAACGGGGCGCGCTCGCGGAACAGCCCGAGGCGTTCTTCCGCCCCCGAGATGTCGGCGTCGGCTCGCACGGCCTTCCAAAAGTCCGTGTCGAGGCGCCGGTTGAACTTGTAGTGGATGGCGAGGAACCAGCGCAGCTGATCCCACAGCCCATTCATCGACCGGTTGAGCCGGTCCTTCGTCATCGTGTCGTGCTTGAGCGGGAAGTGGTTGGTGAGCTCCTCGAGCTCGCGGATCACCATGTGGAGGGCGGTCGATTCGAGCGGCTCGACGAACGCGTACGCGTTGCCGATCGCCACGACGTTGCCCTTGAAGAAATGTTCGTGGCGCCCGGATCGGAACCGCACGTGCCGGTGCTCGCCCATGCCCGGGTGCGAACGCTTCATCTCGGCGAGCGCTTCGTCCGGCGTGGAGAAAGCGGAGGAGTAGACGTAGCCGATGTGGTCGCTGTCCTCGAACGGGATCGTCCAGCACCAGCCCGATTCCAGTGTCTCGGCTCGCGTGTACGGCTTCACGACACCGTCGTGTGCTTCGTTGGCGGCGATTGCCGAGTCGGTGAACAGGCTGCCCGCGAAGCTCGTGAACGGCGACCCCAGCGCTCCATCCATGAGCACCGACCGAAAGCCGCTGGCGTCGACGTAGAGATCGAACTTCAGGTGCTGCCCCTCCTCGGTCACGAGGTAGTCGATCTCCTCGCCGTCGGGCGTCGACACCACCGAGTCGACAGTGGTGTCGATGTGCTTGATGCCGCGGCTGGCAGCTTCTTCACTCAGGAATCTGACGAACGGCTCGTTGTCGAGGTGGTACGCGAAGCGGACGGTCTCCAGCAGGCTGTGCATCGCGGCATTGGCCCCGTCGACCACAGGCGCGCGATCGGCGCACATCAGCTGCGACCCAAGGCATTGTGTGTCGATGTCGCCGTCGTGCACCACTGCGTCGATGAGCGGCGCGTACTGGAAGGGATAGTTGAAGCTGCCTTTGCGCTCGCGACCCCACACGAACTGCACGCCGAGTTTGAACGTAGGTCGGACGCGCCGGTGGAAGTCGACGATGTCGAAGCCGAGTAGCGGCGGCGCGTGGAGGAACTTGACCATCTCGGGCGTGGTCGCTTCGCCGACGCTGATGATCGGGATCTTGCTCGACTCGATCAGGGTCACCTCGAGCTCGGGGATCCGTGCGCGCAGCGCCATTGCGGCGAGGTAGCCGGCAGTGCCGCCGCCCAAGATGCCGACCGACCGGTAGCGGTCGGGATGCAGCGCCGGGCGGGGGGAGTAACCGAGCTCGGCGCCGAGCGCCTCGACGGCCAGCTCTTCGCTGAGCTCGGCCAGTGCGGCTCGGGCGATCGGTGTGTCGGTGTCGACGGCGTGCGGGCAACTTCCGCACAGACCGCTGGGGAGGATGGTGGCCCGATCACGACGTCGCGCCGAGAAGACGGCGGCCGCGGTGAAGGGCCGCCGTCCCGGCACGACTCGGGTGAGCCCGGACATCGCGTCGGCTACGACGTGAGCGGCTTCGTCGAGTACTGCTGGAGAGACGTCGGCCGTGCTGCCCGTCGAGAACGGCGCGAGCTTGGCGAGCGCTCCCGTTGCATCCGGTTGATCACCAAAGCTACGGAGGAGGCGGCACTCGAGACACGCAGTCACGCCCGGTACGACAACAGGTCCGGCGACGACATCGTCTCCTTCGACGGTGATGATCAGCGCCGTGCGACCCGTCGCGAGCAGGGTGCGCCCAAGTTCGAGGAGCTTGCCGATCGTGATGTCTTCCACCGCAACGATGGTGAGATCAGCGTCGACGCATTCGTCCGGCCCGGACACGATCGTTGATGAGAGTGCGCCGGTGGCGTCGCAGGCGCGGGCGACGATGGAGCCAAACTCGCCGTTTCCGACGACCGTCATCTGCATCTGGGCTCCTTGCCAGTGGACTGAACCGTCAATGCTCGTATTCTGCGGAGCCGCTGCGAGGCTGTCCACCGATCCCGCCCGTCCGTTGCGTTGAAGAAGTCGAATGATGACGACCACGCGCGTTGCTCCGAGACATCGCCCGCTCTTGCGAGCTCGCGCGTTCGACGAGCCGACGCGACCGGCCTGGGTCGGGGTCGCTTGTAGCCTGGGTGAGGTCTGGTCGACTGGGGTGCACGGTCGTTGGTGGTTGGGCCGTGGGAGGCGTGTCGCGTGAACTATGTCCTCGGCGTCGACCTTGGCACGACGTTCTCGGCTGCGGCGGTTGCTCGGGGTGGACGGGCGGAGATGTTCACGTTGGGGACCGCGGCGGCCGCTATTCCTTCGGTGGTGGTTGTACGGGCGGAGGGCGATGTGTTGGTGGGCGAGGCGGCGGAGCGGCGGGCTCTGTCCGAACCGAGTCGTACGGCCCGCGAGTTCAAGCGCCGGCTGGGTGATCCCACCCCTTTGGTGTTGGGGGGCACGCCCTATGGTGCGGAGGCTTTGACGGCGCGCCTTCTGCGGGCCATCGTCGATCAGGTCGCGCAGCGCGAAGGCGTTCGCCCGGATCTGATCGTGTTGACCCATCCGGCCAACTACGGGGCCTACATGAAGGGCCTGTTGTCGGAGGCCGCTCGCCAGGCCGACGTCGGGGCGACCCAACTGTTGAGCGAACCTGAAGCGGCAGCTATCAGTTACTCCCAGCAGGAGCGGTTGTCTGCGGGCGAGATGGTGGCTGTCTATGACTTCGGAGGCGGCACGTTCGACGCCGCCGTTCTGCGCAAGACCGAGCCGGGGTTCGAGCTGATCGGCACACCGGAAGGCATCGATCGTCTCGGCGGTGTCGACTTCGACCATGCCGTGTTCGCCTATGTGCAGGAAACCTTGGGTGATCAGATGGCCGAGCTCGACCGCTCGGATCCGGACGTGCGGTCTGGGGTGGCCCGGGTCCGCAACGAGTGCCGAGCGGCCAAGGAGGCGCTCTCCGCTGACACCGACGCCAGTGTGACGGTGCTCCTCCCCAACGTGCAGACCGAGGTCCGCCTGACCCGACCGGAGTTCGAGGCCATGATCCGGCCCCGGCTGGCCGAGACGATCGCGGCGCTCGTGCGGACCGTGGCCAGTGCCGGGGTCACCATGGCTGACCTGGACCGGGTTCTGCTGGTCGGCGGTTCGTCGAGGATTCCCCTGGTCGGTCAGTTGGTGCGAGAAGCGACGGGACGCCCGGTGGTCATCGATGCGCACCCGAAGTTTGCCATTGCCTTGGGCGCCGCCCTGTCAGGTTCACTGCAGGCGCCCGGCCCGCCGCCCCCGGTCGGCCCCTCACCGCCCGCCGGGCCGCCCCCATTGGTGGTCGGGCCGCTCCCGCCAGGCCCGATACCGGCCCCCCAACCCGGGGCGACCACCGCGACCACCCAACCACAACCCACTGTCCCGGCCGGACCAGCAACGCCGGCGACCAACAAGAGCCGCCGGACACTCCTGGCAGTCACTGCCGTGGTGGTCCTCGCCCTCGCCGCAGCCGCCGCCGTGGTGGCCACACAAAGCGGCCACAAAAAAACCGCGACCACCACCGCCCACGACAACAGCACCAAAACCTCGACCCCTCCCCCCACCACCGTCGACACTGCCATCGACACCATCAAGGTCGGAAGGAACCCGGACACCGTGGCGATCGGCGGAGGATCGGCATGGATAGCGAACAGTGACGACCGGACCGTGTCCCGCATCGATCCAGCCACCGACAAGGTCACCGCCACGATCGGCGTCGGAGAGAGCCCGGAGGGCGTGGCAGTCAGCCAAGGATCGGTATGGGTCGCTAACCTCGCCGACGGCACGGTGGCGCGCATAGACACAGCCACCAACGAGGTCTCGGCCACGATCAACGTCGGACGTCGTCCGAACGAGGTGGCGGTCGATCAGGGATCAGTCTGGGTCACGAACTCCGGCGATGGGACGGTGTCGCGCATCGACGCGGCCACCGAGAAGATCACTGCCACCATCGACGTCGGAGGGAAACCGAAAGGAGTGAAGGTCGGCGCAGGATCGGTGTGGGTCACGAAAGCCGACGGCACGGTGATCCGCATCGACCCCACCACTGACCACTTCTCCGCCATCGACATCCGAGGCCGCCCGGACGCGGTGGCGGTCGACAACCGATCGGTGTGGGTCACGAACAGCAAGTCGGTGTCCCGCATCGACGCCGCAAGCAGAAAGGTGATCGCCACCATCAATGTCGAAAGCCGTCCAAGGGGGGTGGCGGTCGGCGCAGGCTCGGTGTGGGTCACGAACATCGTCACCGGGAAGGTGTTGCGCATCGACCCAGCCACGAACAAGGTCTCCGCAACCATCGCAGTCGGCCGCGGACCCGACGAGGTGGCGGTCGGCGAAGGCTCGGTCTGGGTCACGAACTACGTCGATGGGACGGTTTCGCGCATCCGCATCTGATCGCCGTCAAGCGTAGGTCTGCCGCGTCGGGTTCGACGAGCCGACGCGGTCGGGGTGGGGTCGGGGTCGCTGTAGCGTGGGTGGGGTCTGGGCGACTGGGGTGCACGGTCGTTGGTGGTTGGGCCGTGGGAGGCGTGTCGCGTGAACTATGTCCTCGGGGTCGACTTCGGCACGACATTTTCGGCTGCGGCGGTTGCTCGGGACGGGCGGCTGCTCCAGCAGATCGACAAGGCGGACCTGTTCGCCGATTTCGAGGTGCCCGAACCGGCCACCGGCGCGTTCGTGCTCGTGGTCAAGCAGCGGGATCGAGTCGCCGAGCTCCTCCTGAAGGTGACCTGATCGATGCCGCTCGACGTGGCCCTCGTCGCCAAGCTCCTCCCTGGGTACGAGGTCGCAGGCGAGCTCGGTCGCGGTGGGTGGGGCGTTGTCCTCGAAGGGCATCATCGGCAACTGGGACGCGCCGTAGCGATCAAGCAGCTCCCACGAGCCTTCGGAGCCGACCCCGCCATCCGGGCCCGCTTCGTGGCCGAGGCCCGCCTTCTCGCCTCCCTCGACCATCCCCACATCGTGCCGATCTACGACTTCGTCGAGCGGGAGGGGCTGTGTCTGCTCGTCATGGAGAAGCTGGCCGGAGGCACCTTGTGGGATCGCTTCCAGGTCGAGCAGATCACGATGCCGCACGCGTGCGCCGTCGTCGTGGCGGTGGCGGCCGCGCTGGGCTATGCCCACGATCGCGGCATCCTCCACCGGGACATCAAGCCCGACAACGTGATGTTCGCCGGAGCAGGCAACCTCAAAGTCACGGATTTCGGCATAGCCAAGGTCTTGGGAGGTGGTCGCACGGTGGCCACGATGGCCGGTGAGGTGCTGGGAACTCCCGCCTACATGTCTCCCGAGCAAGCACAGGGGCGCGAGCTGACGCCCGCCACCGACATCTACTCCCTCGGTGTGATGCTCTTCGAGTTGTTGAGCGGTCGGCTTCCGTTCGACGAGCACAGCGAACCACTCGCGATGCTCTACCAACGAGTCCATGAGGAACCGTTGTCGCTGACCGAAGTGGAGCCGGCAGTCCCTGCGACCGTCGCCGAGGAGGTGATGCGGACCTTGGCCACCGAACCGGCCGACCGATACCAGACAGCCGAAGCGTTCGCCATTGGCCTCGTGACCGCGGCCAGCCGGGTCTGGGCACCGGATTGGCTCGAGGCGAGCCAGTTGGCTATCAGCGCGCCGTCCGCCGTCCTGGCGGCCGCCCGTACAACGTTGGAGGACGCCGCCCTTGACGATCTCCGCGGTCGTCGAGGGGCGCCGCCCACCGTGGCCCGGTCTGCCCGCCGCGCTCCGCCCACTGTCGCCCGTCCGCGTCGAGCCGCAGACCCTGCCTCGCCGGCGACCGTGAGCGAGCCGGTCGAGCTCGTCGCCGTACGCCACAGCGCGTCCCGTCACGAATCCGTCGGCCCCCAGTCGCCCGTCGGCCTGACGGTCGAACTCGAGCGAGCGTCGGAGATCCTGGAGGCTACGGTCGAGGCGGCTCATCGGTCGGGACGTACCGACCTGGTCAACCGCCTCGACGACATGTCGACGGCACTGGAGCGGACCGAAACGCTCGCGATCGTGGCCGGAGAGTTCAAGCGGGGAAAGAGC
>JBBSGQ010000090.1:0-10431 GCA_038253965.1 Acidimicrobiales bacterium
CCCAGACCCTCATCTACCTCGAGGAGATGGCCCGCCTCGGCATCCCACGGTCGGTGCACTTCGGCGGTTATGCGATCGTCGGTCCTTCGCTGCTCGAGTTCGGCGACGAAGAGCAGCGGGCCATGGCCCCGGCGGCCATCCGCGGGGACACGGTGTGGTGCGTCGGCATGTCGGAGCCGAACGCCGGCTCAGATCTCGCCAGCCTGTCGACCCGGGCCGTCGAGGACGGTGACAGTTTCGTGGTGAACGGCCAGAAGGTGTGGACGAGCTATGCGATGGTCGCTTCGAAGTGCTTCTGCTACGTGCGCACCGATGTCGAGGTGCCGAAGCACAAAGGCATCTCGGTGGTCATCATCGACCTCGACACACCGGGAGTGGAGGTCCGACCGTTGCGTCACATCGGAGGCCGCGCCGAGTTCGCCGAGGTGTTCTTCACCGATGCAGTTGTCCCGAAGAAGAACCTCGTCGGCGAGTTGAACGACGGCTGGCGCGTCACGATGGGCTCGCTCGCTCACGAGCGTGGCGCACTGTGGGTGGAGGGTGTCATGGGCGCCCAACGAGGTGTCGATGACCTCGTCGCCCTGGCTCGGGCCGTCGATCGCGACGGCGACCCCGTGGTGCGCCGGCGGATAGCAGAGCTGGCCGCTCAGGTTCGGGCCCTTCGCGCACTCGGCTACAAGGGCTTTGCCTCGTTCGCCCAAGGCTCATCAGCTCCTGAGCACAGCTTCATGAAACTGGCCACATCCGAGCTGCGCCAGATCATCTTCGAGTTCGGTCTCGATCTCCAAGGCGCGAACCTCGCCGCGATGGACCCGCAGGTCGCTGCGGAAGGTGCCCGCTGGCAGAAGTCGTGGATGACCTCGCTGGCTGCCACCATCGGCGGCGGTACGTCGGAGATCCAGCGCAACGTGATCGCCACCCGCGTCCTCGGATTGCCGCGAGGCTGACCGACCTTGGACTTCCGCCTCACCGACGAGCAGACCCTCTTGGCGGAGACCGCCCGTGCGCTGTTCACTCGCGAGTGTCCGCCGGCGGTGGTGCGCGCCGTCGAGAACGACCCCGGTGTCGCCGGCCACCTGTTCACCGGGCATCTTCGTGAGTGGGTGGCGTTGGCCGGCGGGCCCGTCGTCGACCTGACGTTGTTCTTGGTCGAGGCCGGTGCCGCCGTGGCCCCTGGGCCCTTCCTGGCCACGGCCGGACTGTTCGCCCCGCTCTTGTCGGCCCTCGGCCACGAACTTGGCGACGCAGCGTTGGCCGGTGACGCGGTCGGCACCGTTGCCCTCGCGGGCGTCGACGGGTCCTGGGTAGCACCGGCCGGCACGGTCCGCACCCAGGTCGTCGACCTCGACCTCGTCGACCACGTTGCAGTCGTCCTGGCGGGTGCCGCAGCGCCGGCCCTGGCAGTTGTCGACGCATCTTCGGTTGTCGGACGCCGGGTCAAGACGATGGATCTTGCGCGGGGCACGTTCGTGATGGAGGTCCCGGCCGGGATCAGCGGCGACGCAGTCGATCCGGTCGCGTTCGATGCCGTCACCGAACGGATGGCCCTCGTGGTCGCTGCCGAGTTGGTGGGTGTGGCGCGCTGGCTCGTGGACACAGCTGTTGCGTACGCAAAGGAGCGGGTGCAGTTCGGCAAGCCGATCGGTTCGTTCCAGGCCGTGCAGCACAAGCTGGTCGACGCGGCCCTGGCGTACCAGCGTGCCGCGGCGGCAGTCGCCTTCGCGGCCATGGCCGTCGACGCCGACGACCCCGACCGCCATCGAGCGGTACACGTGGCCAAGGCCGAGGCCGGGTTGGCGGCGCGTGGCGCGGCAAAGGACGCCATGCAGGTGCTGGCCGGGATCGGTTACACCTGGGAGCACGACCTCCACCTGCACATGCGCCGGGCCTACGACGACGACGCGCTGTTCGGAACGAGTGCCTGGCACCTCGATCGCCTCGCCGAGCTTCTCTTCGCCGATCGATAGGTGCCCGCCGGTGAACCATGACACGCGTGTCAGGTATGGTGCGGCTGCTCGGAGAACCGACGTTTCAGGGGGTCGACCATGTCGGATCGGTTGCAGCTCGACACGGTGCAGGTGGGCGACGAGGCATCGGTGCTCACCCACACCCTGACCCGGACCGATCTCGTGATGTACGCCGGAGCGTCGGGCGACTTCAACCCGATGCACACCGACGAGGTGACCGCCAAGGCAGCTGGCATGCCGAGCGTGTTCGGCCATGGGATGTTCTCGATGGGTCTGCTCGGCACGGCGCTGACCAACTACGTGGGCGTGGGCAACCTCAGGAGCTACAAGGTGCGCTTCACCAAGCAGACGTGGCCTGACGAGGAGCTCATCACCCGCATAGTGGTGACCGGGACCCGTGAAGAAGGCGAGGAGAAGCTGGTCGAGCTCGAATGCTCCCTCGCCAACAGCGATGGTGAGGTGAAGGTCGCAGGCGCCGCCATCGCCGTCGCGGACTGAGACGGCATGTCCATCAGCGTCATCTCACACCGTGAACGCTTGGGTGTGCCACCCGGTCGCATCCTGGGTCCGGCCGGGCAGGCGTTCTAGAGCGTGCCGATCCACTACGAGAAGCGCGACGACCACGTGGTCGTAATCACGATCGACCGGCCCGAGGCCCGCAACGCGCTCGATCTGTACCACTTCCGCGATCTCGCTGGTGCGTGGAAGGACTTCCGCTATGACGATGACGCCTGGGCCGCCATCATCACGGGAGTGCCCGGTCACTTCATGGTCGGCGCCGATCTGAAGACGTACATCCCCCAGATCACCGATCTGGCCACGCGCATCGGATCGGGTGAGGTGACCGAGATCGACGGCTGTCGCTTGGAAGACGGCACCCGGGCGGTCCTGCGCGACGTTCGTCTCTACAAGCCGATCATCGCTGCGATCGACGGCCCGTGTGTGGCCGGAGGCATGGAGATGCTCGGCGGGGTCGACATCCGCATCGCCACACCCAATGCCACCTTTGGCGTGCTCGAACCGAGTCGCGGCCTGTTCGCCGGAGGTGGCACGACCGTCCGCCTGCCGCGCCAGCTGGCGTTCCCTGCGGCAATGGAGTTCTTGCTCACCGCTGACGTCTTCCCGGCGACACGGGCACGCGAGCTTGGGCTGGTCAACGAGATCGTGGATCCTGATCAGGTCATGGACCGCGCCCTGGAATGGGCGGGTCGCATCACCAAGAACGCGCCGATCGCCGTGCAGGCGACCAAGGAATCGGTGTTGCGGGGCCTGGCCGGCACACTCGACGAGGCCTACAGGATCGAGCAGGAGCTCTCGAGGAAGGTGTTCGCCACCGAGGACGCGAAGGAGGGCCCGAAGGCGTTCGCCGAGAAGCGCCCACCCCGCTGGCAGGGGCGCTGAGCTCGTGGCAGGCCGACCGGCAGGGCCGTCGGTCGATCCTCGTCACCCATGCATCATCGGCGTCGCCCAGCGAACGTGGCACCTCGGCGGTGACGAGCAGGCTCCGGAACCACTGACCATGGCGGCCGACATGGTCAGGGCCGCAGCTGCTGACGCTGGGGCTCGGGGCAATGTGCTCGCAGCTGTCGACAGCCTCCAGTTCGTCTATTGCATGAGCTGGCCCTATGACGACCCGCCAGGGCGGCTCGCTGAAGCGCTCGGCATCAGGCCACGCCACATGCTCACCTCCGGTATGAGCGGCACGGTGCCCCAGCAGCTCGTGTCCGACGCGGCAGCCGAGATCACAGCCGGTCGGCTCGAAGTTGCGGTGGTGAGCGGGGCCGAAGCGCTCGACACGCAGCGACGGCTGAAGAAGGCGGGTGAGCGCCCGGCATGGTCGCACCGCGATCCTGAGAAGCGGGTGTTCCCGATCGATACGCCGTTCCATCCGGCAGAGATCGCCCACGAGGTGTTCCAGGCGTGGCTGACGTTCGCCACCCGTGACGTGGCCCGCCGCGCCAGCTTCGGCGTCGCCCCGGAGGACTACCGCCGCCGCATCGGCAGGTTGTTGGCTCCGATGACCGGGATCGCGGCGTCCAACCCGCACGCATGGTTCCCGACGGAGCGGTCGGTCGAGGAGCTCGTCTCGGTGACATCCGACAACCGCATGGTCGGCTACCCGTACACGAAGAGCACGGTGGCGATATTGGACGTCGACATGGCCGCGGCGGTTGTGATCGCCAGCCACGAGGCTGCCGATCGCCTCGGTGTGCCGCCGGAGCGTCGGGTCTACCTGCGCGGCTCTGACCATGCAACTGATCCCGTGTATCTCGCCGAGCATCCCGACCTCGACCGTTCACCGGCGATGAAGTTCGCCTTCGCGTCGTCGCTGCGACAGGCCGGGGTCGGGATCGACGACGTCGCCCATCTCGATCTGTACTCGTGCTTCGCCTCCTCGATCCACTTCGCGACCGATGCCCTCGGACTCGATCCGGTCAGCGAGGCCCGCCCGCTCACCGTCACCGGCGGCCTGCCGTATGCCGGTGGACCGGCCAGCAACTACCTCACCCACGCGTTGACGAAGATGGTCGACGTGCTGCGGGAGGACCCCGGGTCACTCGGGCTCGTGTCGGGAGTGGGCATGCACATGACCAAGCACATCGCCGCTGTGTACTCCACCCACCCGGGCGGAGGCTTCACTCCTGCGGTCGGGGCGGCAGCGGAGCCTGTCATCGTGCCGATCGTCGACTCCCAGGCCGGAGCGGCGACTGTCGCCACCTACTCGGTGGTGCACGGTCGCGATGGCGAGCCACAGTGGGGGCTGGTGGTGGTCGATCTGCCTGGCGGCGCGAGCCGGGCATACGGCCGGGTGGAGGACCCCGACGCGCTGGCGCGCCTGGAGGCCGAGGAACTGGTGGGCGCGACCGTGACCCTCGTCCCCGACGGCAACGTGAACCGGGCGAGGTTCTAACCGGATGATGTTCCGGCCTTGCCTGGCGGGGGGTCTGGGGGGCGGTCGCCGCCGAAGGCGGCGTCAACCAGACATCGTGTCAGTGCTCGGTGTAGTTGACCGGCGCCGCGTCGGGCATGCCGACGGCGAAGCAGAAGCAGTGGATCGGGGCGTGCTCGGACAATGGCCGCAGGCTGTGCACGAGATCGGGCGGGATGTGCACGAGGTCCCCCTGGGAGATCTCCCGCTCCTCGCCGTCGATCACCATGATCCCCTTTCCCGCGGTGACGTAATAGAACTCATGGGTCGGATGTGAGTGAGGATCGACCATCCCTCCCCCGGCCACCTCGAACTCGCTGACCAGCTCCAGATGGCCGCCGGCGGTGCTCTCGAACATCTCTCGCGGCGACATGAGCCACCAGACCGGCACCGTGCCGTTGTGCTCGACGACCGGCGCCACATCCTCGATCGATCGCACGTCCATCTCATCTCCCTCTGATCGGTGGCGGAACTGTACGGCGCAACGCTCCTGCCCGGCTCGTGCTCAGACGTTGAGGCCGACGAGCAGCTTGGGCGGGTGGTCCCGGAAGCTCCTGAGGTGGTTGCGCACACCGCCCTGGAACGCTTCAAGGTAGGCCAGCTTGCGGATGAGGTAGGAGTACGTCTCCTTCGGATCGAGATAGAGGTTGTACAGCCGCCCGTATGGATACTTCTGTGTTACGCGGTTCGGTGCAATGGCCGTCGTCGGGCTGGCGATCGCGTCGAAGGTCATCGCCGCAGTGTTGCAGTCGCTCGACGCTGATGCCGCCGGGGACTCGGTTCGCACCGTGGGAGACTTCGCCGATGCCTGACACGCACGTCGTTGCCTGCGAACCGCTCACGGCTGACTCGTTCGCTCCGTTCGGGCAGGTGCTGCGCCTCGAGCCCGACGAGGCGGCGATCGCCCTGCGCGATGGTGAGGAATGGATGCTCAACGTGCTGAGCTATGACTACGAGCCGTTGGTGTGCGGTCAGCTCAACGCTCACCATCGCGCCACGCAGACGCTCGTCCCGCTCGGCGCACACCCCGCGCTGCTGATCGTTGCGCCGCCTGGCCTTGCGTTTGCTGACCGCGCCGATCTCGGTCATGTTCGAGCGTTCGTGCTCGATGGCACGGCGGCAGTCAACATCGGCCACGGCACCTGGCACTGGGGTCCGCATCCGATCGGCGACCATGTGGATCTGCTCAACCTGCAAGGTCGCGGTTACGCCACCGACAACGAGATCGCCCACCTCGAGCGCGACCTCGACGTGGTGGTCGTCGCCCAGCTCTAGCGAGGTTCGCGAGGAAGGCCGAGGACCCGCTCGGCGATGATGTTGCGGTTGACCTCGGTTGTGCCGCCGGCGATGGTGAGCGATCGGGCTCGGACGAGATTCTCGCCCCAGGTCCCTTCGAGCGCGCCAAGCCCGAGCATGCGGGTGGCGACGATCGGGAGCTCCTGTCCGACCCGGCTCCACACCATCTTGATGAGGCTCGATTCCGGACCCGCCGGGAGCCCCTGGAGGGCACGGGTCGTGGCGCGTTCGGACAGCAGTCGCTGGAGCTCGCCCGCCGTCCACAGAGCAGCCAGCTCCTGGCGGGCGATGGGGTGGTCGGCGACGCCGGCCTTGCGGCGGCGGACCTCCTCGATCAGCTCGCGGATGAGCCGTCGGGTCGAGATGTGCAGGTTGGCCACACCGCTGCGCTCGAACGTGAGCGTGGCCATGGCCACCGTCCATCCATCATGTTCGGGGCCGAGGAGAGCATCGCCGCCGATCCGCACGTCGTCGAAGAAGATCTCGCAGAACTCGGCGTCGCCCGTGGCCGTCCGCAGCGGCCGCACGTCGATGCCAGGGAGTGCCATGTCGACGATGAAGCACGAGATCCCCTTGTGCTTGGGGGCGGCCGGATCGGTGCGGGCCAGCAACTCACACCAGTGGGCGAGTTGGCCGAAGGTGTTCCACACCTTCTGCCCGTTGAGGACCCAGCCGTCACCGTCCCGCTCCGCTCCGGCGGTGAGCGAGGCGAGATCGCTGCCGGCGTCGGGTTCGCTGAACCCCTGGCACCAGATCTCGTCGCCCCGGAGCATGGGCCGCAAGAAGCGCTCCTTCTGAGCGTCGGTGCCGTAGGCCATGATCGACGGAGCGATGTTGGCCAGGCCAATCGGGTTGAGCGTGCCGGGCGCGCCGGCCGCGTCGAGCTCCTCGGCCAGCACCACCTGGTGCGCCAGGCCGAGGCCCCTGCCCCCGAACTCTTCGGGCCAGTCGATCCCGGCCCAACCGGAGTCGGCCATCAGCCGGCTCCACTCGTGCATGCGTTCGAGCCAGTCGGCATCCGGGTCACCTCGGAAGCCGAGGTCCCGATAACGCTCCGTGCAATGCTCGGCCAGCCAGGCGCGCACCTCGGACCGGAACGAGGCGAGGTCGATCGGCGCCTCTGAGATCACTTCCCGATGGTAACCTGACGGTCGTGTCAGGTTCGGGGCCCCGGTTCGATCTGCCGATGGTGGAACCCGAGTCCGAGCCGTACTGGGCTGCCCTGCGCGACGGCAAGCTGCTGCTCAAGTTGTGTGCCGACTGCGGGAAGCACCACTCGTACCCTCGGCCGTTCTGTCCGCATTGCTGGAGCGACGACGTGCGCTGGGTGGAGGCCGGCGGTGGCGCCACGCTCTACACGCACTCGGTCGTCTACCGCAACGACCTCCCGCCGTTCGGACCACAGGTGCCCTACATCGCTGCAGTGGTCGACCTCGACGAGGGCCCACGCATGATGACCCGCATCGTCGACTGTGAGGGTGACCAGCTCGAGATCGGTATGCGCCTCCGGGTGCGGACCGAACCCGTGACCGACGATGTCTCGATGGCGGTCTTCGCACCGGCCTGAGCGGTGAAGAACGGGCGCAGCTGTGGTCTCCGGTGTGAGATCGATCAGGTGGGAGAGGATGTCACGATCACGCGCAGAGCGGGCTCTTGCCCGGGGGCTCAGTCGGTGCTGAGGATGAGCGTGCCGTTGGCGCAGAACCAGCCGCCGGTACCCGACACGCAGGCGAGCTTGGCGTCGGCCACCTGCCGCTCGGGGGTCCCGGCGGCGGCATAGTCGCCCCGGAGCTGGCGGGCCGCCTCGACGATGAGGAACAGGCCCCGCATGCCCGGGTGACAGGCCGACAACCCGCCTCCGTCGGGATTAGTGGGCAGGGCACCGCCGAGGCGGAGCTTGCCGTCGGCCACGAACGGGCCGCCGTCGCCCTTGGCGCAGAAGCCGAGGTCCTCCAGCGTGGCGAGCACCATGAAGGTGAACGCGTCATAGATGCAGCACAGGTCGATGTCGGCCGGCGTGACCCCTGCCCGCTCGAACGCATCGGCGCCCGCTACCGCAGCCGGGCCAGTGCAGAAGTCGCTCCACTCCGACATGGTCGTATGCGAGGCGTGCTGGCCTGCGCCGAGCACCCAGACCGGGTCTGTGCGGCAGTCGGTCACCCGGTCCTCTGCCGCAAGGACTACGGCGCAGCCCCCGTCGGAACGGATGCAGCACTGCAGCTTGGTGAACGGGTCGGCGATCATCGGGCCGGCCAGCACGTCGTCGATCGTGATGGGCTCGCGGTAGTAGGCGTCGGGGTTGAAGCCGGCGTTGTACCGGTGCGACACGGCGATCTCGGCCAGTTGCTCCATGGTGGTGCCGAACTCGTGGCGATGCCTGTTGGTCGACATGCCGTACTTGGCGATGAGCGTGTGGCCGTAGGGCACCTCGTACTGCACAGGACCGCGAGCCCCGAAGCTGAGGTTCGCCGTGCGACGTCCCTTCTTCAAGTCGGCTCGCGTTGTCGATCCGTAGGAGAGGACGACCACGTCGGCCTGGCCGGCGCTGATGGCGTCGACCGCATGGGCGGCCATGATCTCCCAGGTGCCGCCGCCAACTCCGGTGGAGTCGATCCACCTCGGCTTCAGCCCGAGGTACTCGGCGACGTCGATGGGCGGCAAGCTGCCAGTGCCGTGGGAGGCGAACCCGTCGACGTCCTCCTTGCCGAGTCCGGCATCAGCCATGGCTCGACGGACCGCTTGGGCGTGGAGGTGGAAGGGCGTGAGCTCGTCCACTCGGCCGATGTCGGACAAGGCGACGCCGACGACTGCGACCCGCCGGTTCAAGACGCGAACTCCCAGTACTGCAGCTCGCACATCATCGGGAGCAGGTAACCGAGGTAGATCGAGTGGATCTTGACAACGCCTTGGTCGTCCACCGCCGGATCCACGATGTCGACCCGCGTGTCACTGTCGCGGAAGGCCACCGCCCTCTCCCATGTGGCGTCGAGCTCGGCACGGGAGCTCACCGAGAACCCGAAATGATCCAGGCGGGGGCAACGCATCGGGTCGTCCTCGGCGATGAGGAAGATGAACTGGTCCCAGTGGCCGCAGCTGAAGATGAGTCGATGCCGGTCGACTGTCATCACGTCGAGCTCGTCGAAGCCGAAAACGTCGTGGAAGTAGCGCACGAGGTCGGCCCGGTTGGCTTCGTCGAGCCGGTCGGACGGCACGCTCATCGCCACGTGGTTCAAACGTGGGTTGCCCCCGGGATAGAGCGGGTGGGTCATGACGCCTCCGGTGCTGAGCTGGGCGTGTTCGGCGTGATCGGGTCGGTCGACAGACGAGGTACCACCATCGCCTTGCCCGCGATCCGTCCCTCGGTCAACCCTGTCATCGCGTCGCTCAGCAGATCGAGTGGCACGTCAACCGGGTCGATGAGCAGATCGGTCGGCAGCGCACCAGAGGCCAGCAGCTCGAGCGCCCGCTCGAACCCGTCGGCGTCGTAGATGAACGATCCACAGACCTGCAGCTCGTTGAGGATCATGCGGTTCGGATCGAAGGAGGGCGGCTCGATTCCGGCGCCGACCATGGTTAGGACGCCGCCGCGACGTAGCTGGTTGAAGCCGGCCTCCATGGCGGCCTTCTTGCCTGAGCACTCGAACACGACATCGACAGCGTGCGCGGAGATCCGCTCTGGTTCCCACATCGGGTGCAGCTCGAGGTCTTCAGGTGCGAAGACGTGCGATGCGCCCAAGTCGATAGCCAGCTTCCGGCGCGCCTCGCCGGGCTCGACAGCGGTCACCGGTCCCATTCCCTGCGCGACGAGCGCAGCGATGGTCAGCGCACCGATCGGTCCGGCTCCGATCACCATTGCCGTGTCACCCGCCCTCAAGCCGGACCGGGTGATGCCGTGAAGGGCGACGGCCAGCGGTTCGGCGAGGGCCGCCTCCCGAGACGACATGGCGTCGGGGAGACGGAGCAGCGAGCGAGCGTCCACCAACGTGTATTTGGCGAACGCGCCGTCGTGGTCGTCGGTCACCGAGCTGGCCCGGTTCTCGCACTGCGAAGGCTGGCCTTCGAGGCAACGTCGGCAGTGCCCGCATCTCGGTGAAGGGCCGCCCACTACCTCGTCGCCGGCGGACCAGTCGGCGACCCCGTCGCCAACGGCTGCGATGACCCCGGCGAACTCATGGCCACCGACCAACCCGGGTTTGCCCCAGCCGTCCACCATCATGTGGAGGTCTGATCCGCAGATGC
>JBBSGQ010000091.1:0-10410 GCA_038253965.1 Acidimicrobiales bacterium
CACGACGTCGACAGCGACGATCTTGTCGGCACTGATCTCTTCGAACGCGATCGACAACGGCTTGCGGGCCACCGAGTTCACCTGGGGTGGCACGATGACGCCGAGGCCGTCACCGAGCTGGCCGAAGTAGGAGTTGATCTGGCGGGCCCGACGAGAGCCGAGCGTGACCAGACGGAACTTCGAGTCCGCCCGTTCGAGGAGCCCTTCGATCGGCGGATTCATCATCGTGTCGTGCTGCCAGGCCATGGATCTCTTCCTGGGGACTGCGTCCCACATCGTCTCAAGCGGACAAGCCAGGTTAGCGAGAAAGGGACCGCGAACGCGAAAACGCCGGCATCAAGACCTCCTGGCCGCCGCGATCAGCGCCGCGACCTCAGCGGAGGCGCGGTCCAAGTCATCGTTGACGACCACGTGCATCCCGAGCTCGGCGGCCAGCGCACGCTCCTCGGCGGACTTGGCAAGGCGCTGCACCACCTTGTCCTCGTTGTCGCCACGGCGCCGGATGCGCCGCTCCTGCTCGCTCGGAGAAGGAGCGTCCACGAAGATCAACAGCGCGTCGGGGTCGATCGCCCGAATGGCCTGCGCACCACCGACATCGATCTCGAACACCGCGTCCACATCTTCCGGCGGATCAGGCATCGGTGTGCCCTGCCGGTAGTCGAGGAAGTCGATCCATTCGAGGAAGCCGCCGGCGTCGATGTGCGCCTGGAACAGCTCGGGTGTGACGAAGTGGTAGGCGTCGGCTCGCTCGCCTGGCCGGCGACTCCGGGTCGTCCAGGACCGGCTGAGCCACAGGCGTGGACCGGTCTCGATCAGACGGGAGACCAACGTGCCTTTCCCGACCCCGCCGGGGCCGGAGATCACGATGTTCAGCGGGCGGCCTCAGCCGCCGGAACCGAACGCGGCCAGAAGTGCCTCACGCTGCTGGGAGCCGAGACCCCGGACACGGCGCGTCTCGCTGATGCCGATCTCCTCCATCGTGCGACGCGCTTTGACCTTGCCGACCCCGGGCAGGGATTCGAGCACTGCGAGGACCTTCATCTTGCCGACGACGTCGTCGCCCTCACCCTGGTCGAGCAGCTCCCGGAAGTTGATCGAACCCATCTTCAACCGTTCCTTCAACTCAGCCCTCGCACGCCGAGCATGGGCCGCCTTGGCGAGTGCGGCCTGGCGTTGCTCTGGGGAGAGCGAGGGAGGCTGAGGCATGGCGAAACCCTAGTTGTTCATTCGCCGGGCGGACCGGCCTACGCGTTGCAGCAGGTGCCCATGATTCGCTCGCCCTTCGGGCTCGCTCACGCGGTCAGCTCCGCGATGAGGGCCGCCGCGGCAGCGGGCGGATCATCAGCTGCGGTGACCGCCCGGCCGATCACAAGGAGGTCGGCGCCGGCATCGAGCGCCTCGCGTGGCGTTGCCGCGCGTGCCTGATC
Organism: Acidimicrobiales bacterium; assembly: GCA_038253965.1. Taxonomy (GTDB): domain Bacteria; phylum Actinomycetota; class Acidimicrobiia; order Acidimicrobiales; family Iamiaceae; genus JBBSGQ01. The sequence continues at coordinate 1,428 of JBBSGQ010000091.1, forward strand.
GTGGATGGGAGCTCCTGCGGGTCGAATGCCCGGCACCACCATCCGCAGGCGCGGGGCATATTGGCGCGCTTCGGCTACGTCTGCCGCGGCACAGACGATGCCGCCACAGCCAGCCTTGACAGCAGTTGCCACTCGTTTGGGAAGGATGTGCGGCGGAGCGGTGTCATCGCTGGTGAGGATCGTCACCGCCAGCGAGATCGGCTCGGGCAGGCCGGCGTTGTGGGCTCCTGTGCGCAGCCCCTCCACGCCGGCTTGCAGCATCTCGACGCCTCCGAACGCGTGCAGGGTGAGGTACGACGCACCGAGCGACCCGAACACGCGGGCTGCCTTTCCGACGGTGGACGGGATGTCGTGCAGTTTGATGTCGGCGAACACGTCGAAGCCCATGGCGGCCAGCGTCGTTATCGCCTCAGGACCCTCAGCGCTGTAGAGCTCGAGACCGACCTTCACCACCCCGAACCACGGCTTGAGCGTCTTCACCATGCGGGACGCGACGACCAGGTCGTCGACATCGAGGGCGAGGGCGAGCCTCAGCCGCAGATCCTCGTCGACAACCACCGGTGGCGTTGCCTCTTCACTCCTGCTGGTCATGGACCCCTCCGATCAGATCAGCGACGCCCCGCACGCCGTGGCGACCGCACCAGTCAACCAGTCCTTCCAACACCGCCGCGGCAGCGCGCGGATCGGCGAACGTCGCAGTACCGACCTGGACCGCCGACGCACCCGCCAGCAACAGCTCCACCGCCGTCGGGGCGTCGACAACCCCTCCGGCTCCGACGATCGCCAACCCGGGCAGCGCGACGCGAACGTCGTGCACGATGCGCACCGCGATGGGGTGGATCGCCGGCCCTGACAGCCCGCCTCCGCCGTTGCCCAACCGATAGCGGCCGGTCGACGGATCGATGGCCATGCCCATCACCGTGTTGATGAGCGTGACCGCATCGGCACCGCCGCGTCGGGCTGCGTCAGCGATGGGGATCACGTCGGTCACGTTCGGGCTGAGCTTGGCCCACCGTGGACGGCCACACGCTGCGCTGGCGGCCACAGCGTCCTCGGTGGCCGAGACGGAGTGGGCGAAGATGTCAGCCTCGGCCTCGACATTCGGGCAGGACAGGTTGACCTCCACGGCGACCACCTCCGGCGGTGCGTCGACCAAGAGATGGGCGGCCCGTTCGAAGTCGGTGACGCTGCGACCCCAGATGCTGGCCACAACCCGGGCACCCGTGGACTGCAACGCAGGCAGGTCATCACGCAACCAGGCTGTCACTCCCGGACCCTGCAACCCGACGGCGTTCAACATGCCGGCCGCGGTCTCATGGACCCGCGGGGCGAGGTTGCCGGCCCAGGGATGCGGCGACAAAGACTTCACGACCACCGCTCCGAGGGAGCCGAGATCCAGGTAGGGCGCGAGCTCGGCCCCGTGACCGGACGTGCCCGAGGCAGTCATCACCGGGTTCGCAAGCTCGATGGAACCGATCCGGGTGGTCAGATCGACAACGGGTTCGGCCCTGCGCCAGCTCCGCCGTCGATCAACCCGCATGGAAGCTCTGTAGGGACCGAACCTCGAGCGCGTGGCTCGCCCAGTCGGCCATGCCGTTGGCTGCGGCGAGGCCTGCTGCGGCGGTGGTGAGACACGGGATGCCCGCCACCCCCGCCGCCGCGCGTATGTGGGCACCATCAGCGCGAGGACCACGACCTCGCGGGCTGTTCACCACGAGCTGCACCTTGCCCGATTCGATCAGGTCGACCGCGTCGATGCCCTCTTCGCCCAACTTGGCCACCCGTGTCTGCACCGGCACACCCGCCACGGTCAAGCGATCGGCGGTGCCGGACGTGGCAGCGATCGTGAAGCCGAGCCGCACGAACCCTCTCGCCACATCGATCCCGGCGCGCTTGTCCCGCTCGGCGAGCGACAGGAACACGGTGCCGCTCTCGGGGAGCCGTTCTCCCGCGGCGATCTGACTCTTTGCGAAGGCCAGACCGAACGTCGAGTCGATGCCCATCACCTCGCCGGTGGAGCGCATCTCCGGACCGAGGACCCGGTCCGCGTCCGGAAAGCGGTTGAACGGCAACACCGCCTCCTTGACCGAGATGTGCGTGCCGGTGCTGGGCGGGACGAGGAGGCCCTCTTGGCGCAGCTCAGCGAGCGTGGCGCCGACCATCACTCGCGCCGCCACCTTGACGAGCGGCACCGCGGTGGCCTTGGCCACGAACGGCACGGTCCGGCTCGCTCGAGGGTTGGCCTCGATCACGAACACCTGACCCTGCTTGACCGCGTACTGCACGTTGATCAGGCCTCGCACGTCGAGCGCATCGGCGATACGTCTCGTGTAGTCCTCGATCACAGCGACCGTCTCGGCCGACAACGAGTAGGGAGGCAGGACGCAGGCCGAGTCACAGGAGTGCACGCCAGCCTCTTCGACGTGCTCCATCACTCCGCCGATGACCGTCTCGCCCGTGTGGTCGCGGATGGCATCGACATCGACCTCGGTCGCGTCCTCGAGGAACCGGTCGACGAGGACCGGACGTTCGGCCGAGAGCCCGCCCTCGCGACCGAGGCTGCCGAACCCCGCGAGCTCCGCCATGGCGCGGGCCAGGTGGTGGTCGTCGTAGACGATCTCCATCGCCCGGCCGCCGAGCACGTAGCTCGGGCGGACCAGCACCGGATAACCGATGCGGTCGCTGATCGCTCGGGCAGCATCGACAGTGCTCGCCGTACCGCCCGCCGGTTGCGGGATCTCGAGCTGGGCGCACAGCGCGTTCCACCGGTCGCGGTCCTCGGCCAGGTCGATCGACGCCGCTGTCGTTCCGAGGATCAGCTCCTCGGGCAGCAGGCCGGCCAGCTTCAGCGGCGTCTGCCCGCCGAGTGCAACGATCACGCCCATCGGCCGCTCGGCGTCGATCACGTTCGTCACGTCTTCCAGCGTGATCGGCTCGAAGTAGAGACGATCACTGGTGTCGTAGTCGGTGGACACCGTCTCGGGGTTGCAGTTCAGCATGATGGTCTCGAAACCGGCAGCGCGGAGCGCGAAGCTGGCATGCACGCAGCAGTAGTCGAACTCGATGCCCTGACCTATGCGGTTGGGTCCAGAGCCGAGGATCAGCACCTTGGGCCGGTCGCCGGCGCGAACCTCGCTCGTGTCCTCATAAGTCGAGTAGTGGTACGGCGTCTCGGCCTCGAACTCGCCGGCGCAGGTGTCAACCGTCTTGAACGTGGCCTGCACTCCGACCGCCACACGGGCGGCCCGCACGTCGGCCTCCGCGACCTGCCACAGATGAGCGAGTTGGGCGTCGCCGAAACCGAGGCGTTTCGCCCGGCGCCAACTGGATCGGGTCATCGCGTCGAAGCCGACATCCGTCAGGTGCTGGCGTTCCTCGGTCACCATGGCCAGCTGGTCGAGGAACCACGGGTCCACCCGGGTGGCTTCGGCGACGCGGTCGAGCGAGATGCCCCGCCGGATCAATGCCTCGAGTTGGAAGGGACGGTCGGGCGTGCCGATCGACGCCGACCGCACGAGCTCGTCGTCGTCGACGTCGTCGAACGACGCTTCGCTCGGATCGCAGTTCAGCCCGAGTCGGCCCTGTTCGAGCGAACGGAGCGCCTTCTGCAACGACTCGGGGAACGTCCGGCCGATGGCCATGGCCTCGCCCACTGACTGCATCTGCGTGCCGAGCACCGGCGCCTGTCCAGGAAACTTCTCGAACGCCCAACGGGGAACCTTGGTGACCACGTAGTCGATGACCGGTTCGAAGCTGGCCGGCGTCTTGGCGGTGATGTCGTTCGGGATCTCGTCGAGGGTGTAACCGACAGCGAGACGGGCCGCGATCTTCGCGATGGGAAACCCGGTCGCCTTGGATGCAAGGGCACTTGACCGGCTCACACGCGGGTTCATCTCGATGATGACCATGTCGCCGTTCGACGGGTTCAGCGCGAACTGGACGTTCGAACCGCCGGTCTCGACCCCGACCCGGCGGATGCAAGCGAACGCCGCGTCGCGCATGCGTTGGTACTCGACGTCGGACAGGGTCTGGGCCGGGGCAACGGTTATGGAGTCACCGGTATGGACGCCCATCGGATCGACGTTCTCGATCGAGCACACGACCACACAGTTGTCGGCCTTGTCGCGCATCACCTCGAGCTCGAACTCCTTCCACCCGGCGATGGAAGCCTCGATGAGGATCTCACTGATCGGACTGGCGTCGAGCCCCGTTGCTGCCATCCGCTCGAACTCTGCGAGCGTCGACGCGATGCCAGTGCCTCGGCCGCCGAGTATGTAGGCCGGACGGATCACCACTGGCAACCCGACCTCGGCCACGACCGACCGGGCCTCGTCAATGGTGTGGGCGATGCCGGACGCCGGTACGTCGAGCCCGATCTCCTGCATGGCCGCCTTGAACTGGCCGCGGTCTTCCGCAGTTGCGATCGCTTCGGCGTTGGCGCCGATCAGCTCGACCCCGTAGCGGTCGAGCACCCCCATCTCGACGAGGCCCATCGCCAGGTTCAGCGCGGTCTGGCCACCAAGGGTCGGAAGCACCGCATCAGGCCGCTCCTGCTCGATGATGCGGGTCAGGATGTCGACCGCCAGGGGCTCGATGTAGGTCGCGTCGGCGAACTCGGGATCGGTCATGATCGTCGCCGGGTTCGAGTTGGCAAGGATTACCCGGTAGCCCTCCTCGCGCAGGACGCGGCAGGCCTGCGTGCCCGAGTAGTCGAACTCGCAGGCCTGGCCGATGACGATCGGCCCGGAACCGATCAGCAGGATCGACTGGAGATCGTCGCGGCGAGGCATCAGCCGGGCGTCCTTTGAAGCCGGAGACCGGCAGAGCGCGGTCCGGACTTCAAAGAACCGGGGAGGTTGGTCACCGGGCGTCCATCAGCTCGGCGAACTCGGCGAACAGGTACGAGGCGTCGTGAGGGCCCGGGCCGGCTTCGGGATGGTGCTGGACCGAGAACGCCCTGACCTCGGTCGAGCGGATGCCCTCGATCACCCCGTCGTTGAGGTTGACGTGGGTGACCTCGGCGTTCGGCACCGAACCCTCGGCCACCGCGAAGTTGTGGTTCTGGCTGGTGATCTCGACCGAACCGTCGCTGAGTCGGCGCACCGGATGGTTGCCGCCGTGGTGACCGAACGGCAGCTTCACCGTGATGCCGCCGAGGGCCGCAGCCAACAACTGATGTCCGAGACAGATGCCGAACACCGGCACCTCGCCGAGCAGACCTCGGACCGCGTCGATCGCGTAGGGCACCGAGGCCGGATCGCCCGGACCGTTCGACAAGAACACGCCGTCCGGTCGCCGGGCCAGCACATCGGCCGCCGAGGTCGACGCCGGGACGACCTCGACGGTGGCCAATGTGGAGAGGTGGCGCAGGATCGTCGACTTGATCCCGTAGTCATAGGCGACGATCCGCCGGGGACCGCGGCCCACCGTGTAGGGCTCCGACGCAGTGACGGTGGCGACGAGGTCGATGCCATCGGTCCCATGCTCAGCGGCGGCAGCCGCGCCGAGGACCCCATGATCGGCGGTGCCGAACGCGGCAGGCATGGCGCCCGATTCCCGGACGTGGCGGGTGAGGCGCCGGGTGTCGATCCCACCGATGCCCGGCACTCCGTGGCGGCGCAGGTATGCATCGAGATCTTCGGTGCTGCGCCAGTTGCTGCGACGCCGGGCCATCTCCCGGATGACGACTCCCCGGCAGAACGGCCGGCGGCTCTCGTCATCGAGTGGGGTGGCGCCGTAATTGCCGATGTGCGGATAGGTGAAGGAGATGATCTGTCCTGCGTAGGACGGGTCGGAGATGACCTCCTGGTAGCCCGTGAGCACGGTGTTGAACACGACCTCACCGGTCGCCACACCGTTCGGCGGGTCCGCTCCGATGGCTTCGCCCTCGAACGTCGTGCCGTCGGCCAGGACCAGCAGCGCCTCGCGCACCGGGCTCCGCTCCGATTTGGGTCGTTTGACCGGCATATACGCGGTCGATCGACCCAAATTCGGGGAGGGGTCGGTCATCGCTGGGCCTCGCCGTCAACGACCACCGCTTCGCCCCGCAACACGGTATGGCGGACCCGACCGGTCAGCTTGCGTCCGGCATAGGGGGTGTTGCGGCTGCGGCTGGCGCTGGCCGCGGGGTCGACGGTCCACGTGGCGGCGAGGTCGATCACACAGAGGTTGGCCGGCCGGCCTTCGGCGATCGGCCCGCCGTGGGTGTCGGCGACGCCGGCGATGCTTGCCGGCTGCCAGGACAGCAGCGCCAGGATCGCGGGGAGGGGAAGATCGAGCTCGGTGAGGGCCAACGCCAGAGCGGTCTCGAGGCCGAGCATGCCGGGCGGCGCCTCGTCGAAGGTTTGCTCCTTCGCCTCCTGGGTGTGCGGCGCGTGGTCAGTGGCGATGGCGTCGAGGGTCCCGTCACGGAGACCGTCCTTCACCGCAGCGACGTCGACAGACGTCCGCAACGGCGGGTTGACCTTGAACGCCGGGTCGTAGCCGCCACAACTGGAGTCGGTGAGCGTGAAGTGATGAGGTGTGGCTTCGGCGGTGACCGCGAGTCGGTTGGCCTTCGCCACCCGGACCAACTCCACCGAACGGGCGGTGGACAGGTGTTGGAAGTGGATGCGGGCACCGGTGAGCCGGGACAGCGCTATGTCACGCATCACCATCAGCTCCTCGGCCTCGGCCGGTTGACCGGGGATCCCGAGCCGGCTCGACCACTCCCCCTCGTGCATGTGCCCGCCGCCGCAGAGCGCCTCGTCCTCGCAATGCTGGGCAAGGGTGACACCCAGACCCGAGGCGTACTCCATGGCGCGCCGCATGAGACGGTTGTCCTGCACGCCCGAGCCGTCGTCGGTGAACAGGCGCACGCCGAGCGCCGCCATCTCAGCCATCGGCGCGAGTTGCCCACCCTCACGGTTCACGGTGATCGCGCCTGACGGATAGACATCACACAGGGCCAGCCGGCCGAGATCCTGCACCTCCCGGACCACGCCCGCCGAGTCGATGGCGGGCGTCGTGTTCGGCATCGCAACCACAGCCGTGTAACCGCCGAGCGCCGCGCACCGGCTCCCCGTCTCGATCGTCTCGGCCTCCTCGCGACCGGGCTCGCGCAGATGGCTGTGGAGATCGACGAGGCCGGGAGCGACCACGCATCCGCTGGCATCGAGCGTGCGAGTTGACGAGAGGTCGCCGAGGTCTGAGCCGACCGCGAGGATCCGCTCGTCGCCTACGAGGACGTCCGCCATCCGCTCGCCGCCGGCATCCACCAACCGTCCGCCTCGGATAAGGGTCGCCTCAGCCACGCGGAGCCCCGTCGAGCGGTGATGGCACGAGATCGGTGCCAGCACCGAGCAACAGGTACAGGACAGCCATGCGGACTGCTACCCCGTTGCGGACCTGATCGACGATCACCGCCCTTGGCAGATCGGCAACCTCAGCGCTGATCTCCACGCCGCGGTTCATGGGGCCCGGGTGCATCACGAGAGCGTGATCGGCCATCAGCCTCACCCGGCGCGACGTCAGCCCGTAACACGTCGTGTACTCCCGCAAAGACGGCAGCAAGGCCTCGGTCATGCGCTCGCGTTGCATGCGTAGGACGTAGGCCACGTCGACCTCGGGCAGCACCGAGTCGACGTCGTGGCTGACCTTCACCGGCCAACCTTCGAGGCTCGGAGGGAGAAGGGTCGGTGGGGCGACGAGGGTGACCTCGGCGCCCAGCGCAGTGAACGCCAGCACGTCCGAGCGGGCGACCCGGCTGTGCTTGACGTCGCCGATGATCGCGATGGACAGGCCCTGGAGGGATCCGAGCCTGTCGCGGATCGTGTAGCAGTCGAGCACGGCTTGCGTTGGGTGTTCATGCCAGCCGTCACCAGCGTTGACGACTGCCGCGTCGACCCACGATGCGATGCGGTGTGGCGCGCCGGCTGATGCGTGGCGGACCACTATGGCGTCGACGCCCATGGCTTCGATGGTGAGTGCGGTGTCGCGGAGTGACTCGCCCTTCTTGACCGATGACGTGCTGACGCCGAAGTTCATCGTGTCGGCCGACAGACGCTTCGCCGCGGTTTCGAACGAGAGGCGGGTGCGGGTCGAGTCCTCGTAGAACAACCAAGCGACGGTCTTGCCCCGCAGCGCCGGCACCTTGGGCATCGGCCGGGCGCTCACCTCCACGAAGGAGTCGGTGAGCCGCATCACCTCCTCGATCCCAGCTGCGCCGCCGAGGTCATCAACGGAGAGGAGGTGCTTCGTGATCATCGTCGGCTTGATGCGGGCGGACAGGTCGATGGTCGTCACGCGATGCTCACTTCTCGGCTCACTTCACCATCTCGCCGAGGTCGACGCCGTCATCGTGGACATCCACAACCTCTGCCCGTCTCGTCGGGAGGTTCTTGCCGACGTAGTCCGGCCGGATCGGAAGCTCTCGATGGCCACGGTCCACCATCACGGCGAGCTGAACAGCACGTGGCCGGCCGTAGTCGTTGAGGGCATTGAGTGCTGCGCGGATGGTGCGACCGGTGAACAGCACGTCGTCGCACAACACGACAGTGCGTCCATCGAGTGACCAGGGTATGTGGGTGACCGCCTCGGGCAGCACGGGGCGCAGCCCGATGTCGTCGCGGTAGAGCGCGACGTCGAGCGTGCCGACCCCGAGCTGGTTGTTGTCGATCGCATCGAGCGCCTGCGCCAGCTTCTCGGCGATGACCACTCCCCCGGTCTGGAGACCGATGAGCAGGAGGTCGTCGAGACCGTGGTTGCGCTCGATCACCTCGTGAGCCATCCGCCAGATGGCGCGTTGGCAGTCGTCGGCATCCATGACCCGGGTGCGGGCAACAAAAACGCCCCCGTAAGGGGGCGTGCTGCGTCGCTCACGTTCGGCCACTCGGGCAACCTTTCTGTCCGTGCGGCCTCACTGGACCCACTTCACGGTCAGGCGGGCATGATAGCAGCGCTACGGAGCCAAAGGTCGTGTTCTGTGTCCAGAGAGCCACGGTGC
>JBBSGQ010000092.1:0-10363 GCA_038253965.1 Acidimicrobiales bacterium
TACCTCCGCGACAACATGGCGACCACCAGGGAGGAGAAGACCCAGCGCGGGCACAACTACGCCATCGTCGACGAGGTCGACTCGATCCTGGTCGACGAAGCGCGGACGCCACTGATCATCTCTGGCCGCCTCAGCGACGCGGTCAAGCTCTATTACAAGTTTGCGAGCATCGTGCGCGGGCTGAAGCGTGACGTCGATTACGACGTGGACGAGGAGAAGCGCACGGTCGCGCCGACCGACTCCGGGGTGGAGAAGGTCGAGCGGGCCATGGGCCTCGACAACCTGTACGACGAGGTGCAGCAGAATCTCGTGCACCAGTTCCAAGCTGCGCTCAAGGCCAAGGAGCTCTACAAGCGGGACAAGGACTACATCATCCAGCACGGCGAGGTGAAGATCGTCGACGAGTTCACCGGGCGGATCCTCGAGGGCCGCCGGTGGTCCGAGGGCCTGCACCAGGCGGTGGAGGCGAAGGAAGGTGTGCGGATCAAGGAGGAGAACCAGACCCTCGCCACGGTCACCCTCCAGAACTACTTCCGGCTGTACGACAAGCTCGCCGGTATGACCGGCACGGCGGTCACTGAAGCCGCCGAGTTCGCCAGCACCTACAACATCCAGGTCGTGCCGATCCCGACGAACGAGCCCAACATCCGGCTCGACCACGCCGACCTCATCTACAAGAGCGAGGACGTGAAGTTCGGGGCCGTCGTCGACGACCTGGCCGACTGCTACGAGCGCGGTCAACCGGTGCTGGTCGGCACGATCTCGGTGGAGAAGTCCGAGAAGCTCTCGCGCATGCTCGAAAAGCGAGGCATCCCGCATCAAGTGCTCAACGCCAAGCAGCATGCCCGGGAGGCGGAGATCATCGTGCAGGCCGGTCGGCTGCACCAGATCACGGTGGCCACCAACATGGCAGGACGCGGCGTCGACATCCTGCTAGGTGGGGTCGCGGCGAGCCTCGCGCTGAACGACGTGCTCGCGGAGGGCCTCGACCACAACTCAGAGGAGGGCCTCGCGCGCATCCACGAGCTGACCGCCCGCTACGAGCCCGAGACGAAGGCCGAGGGGGACAAGGTCCGCGAGCTCGGTGGTCTCTACGTGCTCGGCACCGAACGGCACGAGAGCCGTCGCATCGACAACCAGCTCCGGGGACGCTCGGGCCGCCAGGGTGACCCAGGAGCCAGCCGGTTCTACCTGTCGCTCGAGGACGAGCTGATGCGGCTGTTCGCCACTGGTGCGATGAACTGGGTGATGGGCAAGGCTCTCCCCGACGAGGTGCCGATCGAGGCGAAGATGGTCAGCAAGGCCATCGAGCGGGCGCAGAACACAGTCGAGCAGCGCAACGCCGAGATTCGCAAGAACGTCCTCAAGTACGACGAGGTGATGAACCAGCAGCGCAAGGTTGTCTACAAGCGCCGCGACCAGATCCTCGACGATGCCAACCTGCGGGAGGAGGCGCTCGAGGCGTTGGCCGATGCCGTGGAGTCCACTATCGGCACGTACTGCGTCGCAGACTTCGGCGAGGAGTGGGACCTCGACGGGTTGCACACCGAGCTCACGGGCTACTGGCCCACCGAGCTGACGATCGACGACCTGAAGGGCTGCGGCACCACCGATGAGCTGTATGAGCTGCTCATGGGCGAGGCGACCGGCTACTACGAGAGGCGCGAAGCTGAGCTCGGCTCGGAGATGATGCGCGAGATCGAGCGCCAGGTCATGCTCAACATCATCGACCAGCACTGGCGCGAGCACCTGCTGGAGATGGACTACCTCGAAGAGGGCATCCACCTGCGGGCGATGGGCCAGAAGGACCCGCTCGTCGAATGGCAGCGTGAGGGCTTCGAGATGTTCGGTGCGATGATGCACTCCGTCTCCCAGGACTTTGTGAAGTACGTGATGCATGTGCAGGTCGTCGAAGAGGATCGCCAGGCCGCCCCGGCGCCGACCGACATGCGGTACTCGGCCCCGGAGGATCCGTCCTCAGCCGGCGGCACGATGGTCGCCGCGGCTCGCGCTGAAGCCGCCGAGGGGGGCGATGTCGCCGCCGATCTCGTCGAGGATGAGGAGGAGGTCATCAACACTCCTCTCGTCAAGAGCGACTGGGAGAAGACCCCGCGCAACGCCCCCTGCCCCTGCGGCAGTGGGAAGAAGTTCAAGCAGTGCCACGGCGCCGCCTGAGGTCGGGGGTCGGTGCGCTGGTGCTGGTCTGAGCGGCTTGGGCGCGCCGGGCTTGGCCGGTCGGCCGGCGCTGTCAGCGGCGGGGGGCGACGAGACCGGCCCGCAGCTCGATCACCTGATCGGCGCGGGCGAGCACGCCCGGTCGGTGGGTCACGACGAGCAGGGTCGTGGCCCAAGCAGTGTCGGCGAATACCCGCTCCCAGAGGCGGGCTTCGGTCTCGACGTCGAGAGCGCTCGACAGATCGTCCACCACGAGCAGCTCGGGTTGGCGCACGAACGCGCGTGCCGCTGCCGCTCGTTGGATCTGACCACCCGAGAGCCGTACGCCCTTCGGGCCGACCATCGTGGACAGACCGTCAACCATCTCGGAGACGTCGTCCTCCAGGCAGGCCAGGCGCAGCGCGCTGGCCAGTGCCGTACCGTCGACGCCGAGGAGGATCGTGTCGGCGAGCGGCTCACTGAAAAGGCGCGGCAGCTGAGGCAGGTAGGCCACCCGCGGTGGGGTGAACAGGGTGGAACGTTCCGCAACCTCGATGCCGTTCCACCGCAGGCTGCCACCATCGGTCGGGATCAGGCCGAGCATGGCGCGAAGCACTGTCGACTTGCCCGAGCCGACCGGACCGGTCAGCGCGGTGAACGAGCCGCGTCGCAGATCGAGGTCGATGCCATGGATGCCGACACCGCCTGGGTAGCTCACGCGCAGGTCGCGCACCTCGAGGTTGTCGAGGCGCCCGTTGTCACGGCGGCTGTCGGGATGGTCGAACGACACGGGCGGGAAAGGCCCTGGTCCGCCGCGAAGATGCGTGCGCACCGGCGCGACGATGCGAGCGGGGTCCGGCGCCGAGAGGAGCTCAGCCATCCGCTCCACCGAGACGTCAGCCTGGCGATGGTACGCGCCCACCCTGCCGGCCCAGCGGGGCAGGGCGGATAGCACGGTGATGTAGGTGGTGAACAGGCCGAGATCGCCGATCGTGAAGTCACCGCGCCGGATGGCCGGCGCGACAAGGAGAAGCGCGATGCCGATGCCGAGGTTGCCGGTCGCGCCCGACAGCGATTGGATGAGTTGGGTTCCGACCTCGTCGCGCCTGGCCGCCTTGGCGCGGGTCGAGCCGAGCGCCTCGAACCGTTCCTGAACGCAACCCTCGGCGCCTGCTGCCTTGATGGCGCTGATCGAGCCGAACGTGTCGCCGATGAACCCGGTGATGGCCGCGGTCGCCTCCCGGGCCTGGCGACGCCAGATGCGGAGGCGGGGCGTCAACCAACGGCACAGCCACAGCACCGCAAGGACAGGGAGGACCACGACGAGCGTCACGCGAGCGTCGATGCGCAGCATGATGGCGACCGCCGACGCCGAGGCGATCGCCACCCCGGAGATGTCGAGCCAAACATCGAGCACCATCGCCAGGTCCATCGTGTCGTCACGAAAGCGGCTGACCGCCTCGCCCGGTGAACCGGGCAGCCGATGGGCCGCCGGGCCCGGATCGCCCACCAACGACCGGAGGAGGTTGAGACGCGGGATCGTGTGCCAGCCGACCCAGCAACCGTGCCATTGCACCGCGGCGAACAGGAGCTCGAGCCACCGGCCGACCTCCAGAACGCCGAGGACCACGAGCACCGCCCAGACGGGCTGGCCGCCGGCCGGGTCGTGGTTTATGTGGTCGAGCACGTACTTGAGCAGCAGGCCCACCGGGATCGGCACGAGGTGGAACAGAACCCAACTCGTCCATGCGATCGCGAAGGCGACAGGTTCCCGGCGTAGCAGTGCCCAGGCCACCCGGCCGCTCGAGAACCGCGTGTCCGATCGGTCGGACTGCGTCAGCGGGGTCGGACTCATCGTGGCGCTCCCGGCTGACCGGCGCCGGCCAACGCCTCGGGAGCCTCCAGCCCGGCGGCTGACGATGCTCCGAGCAAGCGGGCATAGTGGCTGGTCGGATCGGCCGCGAGGGTCGCTCGGTCGCCGATCTCGGCTACGTGGCCGTGGTCGAGCACCAGGATCTTGTCGGCGCGATCGAGCGTCGCCAGTCGATGGGCGATCATCACGACGGTCCTGCCTGCCAGGAGGCGTTTGGTAGCTGCGGTGATGTGGGCCTCGGTGCGCGGATCGAGCCGGCTCGACGCCTCGTCGAGGACGATGAGGCCCGGATCGGCCAGCAGCACCCGGGCGAAGGCGAGGAGTTGCGCCTCGCCGGCCGACAGGCCGTCGTTGCCGTCGAGCAGAGTGTCCAGCCCGCCGGACAGGGTGGCCACCCAGGATGCGAGCCCGACATCGGCCAGCGCGACAGAGAGATGGTCGTCATCGGTGGTCAGCGCTCCGAACAGCGTGAGGTTGTCGCGCAGCGAGGCACGGAACAGCTCCACCTCCTGCGTGACTACCGCGATGCGACTGCGCAGCTCGGCCGCCCTCACGTCACGCAGGTCGAGCCCGCCGACCCGCACCGCACCGTTTGTCACGTCCCAGAACCGCAACAGCAGGCGCCCGATCGTCGTCTTGCCGCTTCCCGTTCGCCCGACCACACCGAGGACGGTGCCCGGAGCCAGGTGGACGTCGACATCGTGGAGCACGGTACGGTCGTCATAAGCGAAGCCGACGTGGTCGAAGTCGACCGACAGCGGTCCGCTCGGGAGGGCGCCGCCTTGCCCGTCGACGATGCAAGGTTCGGTGGCGAGCAGTCTTGATGCGCGACGCGCGCCGGCAAGTGCCTTCTGGAAGTCCCGCATCTGTTCGGCGATGCGTTCGAGCGGCTCTCGGACCATCTGTGCGAACCGGAACAGAACGAGCACCGAGCCGACCGAGAGCTCGCCTCGTCGATGCAGGAAGACTCCGAGGGCGAGGGTCAGCGCAGAGCCGACCGAGAACGCGGCGCCGGCGGCGACGTAGGCACCGTCGCCGAGGAACGAGGCCCGCCGTGCCGCGCTCCACCAGCGAGCGGAGTGGTCGTGCAACCGGTGCACCGCGTACTCACCGGCGCCGTTGGCGCGTAGATCCTCCAGGCCCCCGAGCCGTTCCTCCAGATCCCCGTACAGGTGCCCGTTCACCTCGCGTTCGGCATCGTGCGCGGGGACTGCCGCGGTTCGCAGCTTCGACATCGTTGATGCCGCAGCAACGGCCGCAGCACCGATGAGCAGGCCAGCTCGCCAGTCGATGACCACGGCTACGACGATGACCCCGACCAACAAGAGGCCGTTCCCGAGAAGTTGGAGAACAGCTGTCGAGGCGAACTTGGTGAGCGCGTCGATGTCGCCATCGATCCGCTCGATCAGCAGACCGGGGCTGTGCTCGCCATGCCACGCCAGTTCGAGCCGGAGGGCGTGCCGGGCCAGGTCACTGCGGAGTCGGTTGCCGATCCGCCAGGCCATGCGCACGGACAACCAGGTGACGAGGAGCTGCAGACCATCGCCGGTCAGCGTGACGAGCAGGAACACCGCGGCGATGCCGACCAGGGCAGAGGCTTCACGTCCGTCGGCCGCGGCGTCGACGAAACGCCCGACCAGCACCGGACCGGCGACCGGCAGGAGCATGGCCACGACCAGGAGCGCGACGAGCCCACCGACCGGACGGCGTTCGGAACGGAGGTAGGACGCGAGCAGGCGCGGTTCGCGAGGTGCAGACATAGCGGATCGTCGACGCTACGCATCGACACCCGGCGAGGCGAGCGGATTCCGGCGCCGCAGTGCCCGCGATATCGGAGAGAATCAGCGCACCATGCGAGACGTCAGCGACGACATCACCAGGCTTCGCACCCGACTGGTCGAGGCCGGCGGCTACCTCAAGATCGACGAGTCGCGGGCGAGGCGGCCCCAGCTCGAGACCGAGGCGTCGCGCCCCGACCTCTGGGACGACGCCGACGCCGCTCGCTCGGTCACCGGCGCGCTGGCTTCGGTCACCGAAGACCTCGATCTGTACGACGCGCTGACCTCTCGCATCGAGGATGTCGAGACGCTCTTCGAGCTCGCCAGGGAGGAGGGCGACGACTCGGTCGCGGCCGAGATCGAGAGCTCGATGAGCTCCCTCGCGACGGACTTCGCAGAGTTGGAGCTGCGTTCGCTCTTCACCGGCGAGCACGACGAGAACGACGCCATCTGTGAGGTCCAGTCCGGCGAGGGCGGCGCCGATGCCCAGGACTGGGCGAACATGTTGCTGCGCATGTACCTCCGCTGGGCCGAGGGCCGGGGTCTCGACGTCGAGCTGGACGAGGTCTCACCCGGCTCGGAGGCCGGCATCAGCTCGGCCACGTTCCTCGTGAAAGGGCGCCATGCCTACGGTCTGCTTCGTGCCGAACACGGTGTGCATCGTCTCGTTCGGATGTCACCGTTCAACGCCCAGGGCAAGCGTCAGACGGCCTTCGCCGCCCTCAAGGTGACGCCGTTCCTCTCCGACGTGCCCGACATCGTCATCGACGAGAAGGACCTGCGGATCGACACGTATCGCTCCTCGGGGGCCGGCGGCCAGCATGTCAACGTGACCGACTCGGCAGTACGGATCACCCATCTACCCACCGGTGTCGTGACGTCGTGTCAGAACGAGCGGAGCCAACACCAGAACAAGGATCGGGCCATGCAGATCCTGGTGGCCAAGCTGGCTGAGCTCGCCCGGGAGGAGCGAGAGGAGGAGCTGTCAGCGATCCGGGGTCAACAACGATCTGTCGGCTTCGGCTCGCAGATCCGTAGCTACGTGCTGCAGCCGTACCAGATGGTGAAGGACCTCCGCACCGAACACGAAACCGGCAACGTCGAGGCGGTGCTCGACGGAGCCCTTGACGACTTCATCGAGGCCTACCTGCGTTGGCAACGCGCCGAGTCGGTCAGCATGTAGAGAGCAACATGCGGAGATCAGCGGGCGGCCAGCCGGGTGCGGTTGCGGTCCCACCAGTCGTCGAGATGAGCTGGGACGACTGGGACGCCCCGAGCTTCGGCCCATGCGCCGATCGCCGGCAGCAGGGTCGCACGATGCTCCGCCAACCGATCTTGCGGACGCCGGCCTCCCACCCGGAAGCCCGAAGCCTGGAAGGAGAGGGCCGGCACGGTGATCGGCCAGTCGTCGCCTCGGCGGCCGACGGCCAAGGCGGCGGTGACCCCCCGTCGTCCCTGCCAGCCGTCTTCGATACCGACCGCGCCGACGTCAGCCCAGCGAATGCGCACGGTGCCGGTCAGCCGACCGATGGCCACGCCCTCCCGGTCGACAGTGAGGCGGTAGCGGCGTGGCCCGGCCAGTGCGCCGCCGAGCGCGCCGAACGCACCGCCGAGCAGGACGCCCGTCAGTCCCGTACGACCGAGCGTGGCATAGCCGATCACTGCCCCGATCGCCCCGCCGGCGAGGGCCAGGTCGGTCACGAGCCGTCGATGGGCGGGCCACCGGGCGACGATCCTCACCGGAGGGGGATCCATCTGGTCGCCCTTTCACGCTCGCGGGCGCCGCCCGACTGCTCCGGACGCGATGCTAACGTCACCGGCCGCGCGAGCCGGCGAGGCGCGCCAATCGGCGCTTCGGCCCCTGTCCCCACTCATCGCAGGCCGCTCTGCCCTCATGATCAAACTCGAAAACGTGTCGAAGGTGTTCAAAGGCGACGTCGTCGCCCTCCGTAACGCCAACTGCGACATCCAAAAGGGTGAGTTCGTCTTCCTGGTCGGCCCGTCCGGGTCAGGCAAGTCGACCCTGATCCGCCTGTTGAACAAAGAGGAGCAGCCCAACATCGGCCGTATCTACGTCGCTGGGAAGGACATCGGTGAGCTCAGCAGTTGGAAGGTCCCGTTCTTGCGGCGCAACATCGGTTGCGTCTACCAGGACTACAAGCTGCTCACGAACAAGACCGTCTATGAGAACGTGGCGTTCGCCCTGGAGGTGATCGGCCGGCCTAGACACGTCATCAAGACGCAGGTACCTGCGATCCTGGAGCTCGTCGGGTTGGCCAAGAAGACCAAGAACCGGCCCGACGAGCTGTCGGGTGGCGAGCAGCAGCGGGTGTCGATCGCGCGGGCGTTCGTCAACCGACCGCTGATCCTGCTGGCCGACGAGCCGACCGGAAACCTGGATCCTGCGACCTCGGTGGGGATCATGCGGTTGCTCGATCGGATCAATCGCACAGGCACCACGGTTCTGATGGCCACCCATGACCGCAGCATCGTGGACACGATGCGCCGGCGGGTCATCGAGCTCGACCGCGGCGCGATAGTCCGTGACCAGGCGCGAGGGGTGTACGAGTAACCGATGGCCATGAACCTGAGCTACATGGTCCGAGAGACCGGCACGAACCTCAAGCGCAACCCGACGCTGACCGTCGCATCCGTGCTCACGATCGGTGTATCGCTGTTCCTCGTAGGTGCGTCGTTGCTCCTCGGCGACGGGGCGAAGAACGCCACTCGCCGATTCCAGGGCGGGGTCGAGGTGGTGGTGTTCCTCGACCCACAGATCTCCGATGCGCAGCGGGACTCGGTCGGGGCGTTCATCGATGCCAATCCCCTGGTGAAGAAGAAGTCATACGTCGACAAGCAGGCCGCGTACAAGGAGTACAAGCGCCTGTTCAAGGATTCGCCGGACATGATCAGCGCGCTGAGCGCCAAGGATCTCCCGACGTCGTTCACCGTCGTGCCCAACGACGCGACGATCGATTCGGTCGAGCAGCTCCAGAGCGTGCTCAGCCAACGTCCTGGTGTCTACCGGGTGGAGGCCTCAACCGACGCCGTCCGCAAGATCCAGCGCCTCTCGGCCTTGTTGACGACGGGGCTCGCTCTGACCGCCGTCTGCCTCCTGGCTGCCGCGCTCCTGCTCATCATCAACACCATTCGCATGGCTGCGCTGGCGCGCCGGCGTGAGATCGAGGTGATGAAGCTCGTCGGCGCGACGAACTGGTTCATCCGGGTCCCGTTCATGCTCGAGGGCCTGGCCCAGGGCCTGGTCGGCGCCGGACTCGCGGCCGCCGGTGTCTTCGGGCTCAACAGGGTGTTCAAGGACCGGCTCACAACGTCGAGTTCCAGCGGAATCACACTTCTCCAGAGCTTCGTCGTCGACCAGAGCCACGTCATCACGACGTCGATCCTGTTGCTGGTGATCGGCGTGGTGATCAGCGTTGTCGGATCGGGCTTTGCTGTGGGTCGCTTCGTCGACGTCTGAGTTCACGACCTCGTCCCGGCGAAAACTAGACTTCGGGCATCGAAAATCTGCACGGGTTCTTGTCGAGAGCTGATCGGGAGGCGCTCAAGGCGGTGTACCGCCTGACCACCGACGACCCGGTCGCCCACACCGGTGATCTCGCCGACTCCCTCGGTGTCAGTCCCGGCACGGCAACCACCACCGTCAAGCGTCTGGCGGACCGCGGGCTGCTCGAGCACGTGCCCTACAGGGGCGTCGAGCTGACCGATCCCGGCCGGGTGATCGCAGTGGCCGCCATACGCCGCCACAGGATCGTGGAGCGATTCCTCGCCGACATGCTCGGCTATGCATGGAACGAAGCGGACCGACTGGCCGGCTCGTTCGAGCACGACCTTCCCCAAGAGGTCGAGGACCGGATCTTCGTTGCCCTGCACCGTCCGGCGACGTGCCCGCACGGCTTTCCCATCCCCGAGCCGGAGACGCTCGACATCCCGGCGATGGCTCCGCTGTACGCGCTCGAACCGGGCGACCATGCAGTCGTCGCCGTCCCCGGTTCCACCGACCCGGCAGTGGTGGACTTCCTCGACACATTGGGGGTGCGCCCGGGGGTTCGGGTCGAGATCAAGGAGAAGCATCCGTTCGACGGACCGCTCGTGCTCACCGTCGACGGCAGGGACCGCACGCTCGGTGCCACGGTGGCCAACCAGGTGTTCGTGTCGGTCGAGGAGCGGCGGGCCTCCGCCGGGGGCTGAGCCCGCTACGTCTCAAGGGCGACCGGCAAGCGGTCGAGGCCACGCAGGATGATGCGACAGTTCCACTCGGGCCTGCCGTCGAGCTCTGCGTCAGTGAAGCGCCGGACGAACGAGCCGATGGCCACTTGGCCCTCCAGCCGGGCGAGCGCCGCGCCGAGGCAGTGGTGCACGCCGCTGCCGAAGGAGATGTGCTCCCGGGCGGTCGGTCGGCTCAGATCCAGCGCGTCGGCGTCGGGCCCGAACTTGTCCGGGTCGTGGTTCGCGGCGCCCAACCCGGTCAGAACGAGCTCTCCCGAATCGATGGCATGACCCGCGATGTCCATCGGCTTCAAGGGGACGCGGCGCGAGA
>JBBSGQ010000093.1:0-10344 GCA_038253965.1 Acidimicrobiales bacterium
GCTGTCCGCGTTCACCCAACCGTTGCTCGACTGGTACGCCGCCCATCCCGAAGCGGTGTCGCCCGAAGGAAAGCGCAACGAAGCGCTCGGCATCATCCGCCACGGTCTCGCCGACGTGTCGATCAGCCGCACATCGATCGACTGGGGCGTCGCGGTTCCGTGGGACGAGGGCCATGTCTTCTATGTCTGGTACGACGCGCTGATCAACTACGCAACAGCTATCGGCTATGGCTCAGACGACGAGCAGTTCCGGAGCTGGTGGCCTGCGGTGCATCACCTGCTGGGCAAGGACATCTTGCGCTTCCATTGCGTCTACTGGCCGGCGATGCTGCTGGCCGCCGGCGAGGACCCTCCGGCTCATCTGGACGTCCACGGCTTCCTGCTCGTCGGCGGCGAGAAGATGAGCAAGACCAACCTCAACCAGATCGTGCCGGCCGATCTGATCGCCGACTTCGGCGTCGACGGGTTCCGTCACCACTTCTTGCACGACACCCCGTTCGGCCCCGATGGTGACTTCAGCTACGAGGCCGTGGTGGCGCGCTACAACTCGGATCTCGCCAACAACCTGGGCAATCTGCTGTCGCGGGTTGCCGCAGTGGTGGCGTCGAAGTGCGACGGCATCGGCCCCGCGCCGCGTGGCGAGAGCCCACTGGCTGCGGTGGCCGCCGACGTCTACCGAAGCGCAGCCGCGGCCTGGGAGGCCGTGCAGCCCTCGGTCGCCCTGGACGCCACCTGGCGATTGATCCGCGAAGCGAACGCCGCGCTCGAGGCAGCCGAGCCATGGAAGGCCGATCCGGGCCCCGCGGTCGATGGAGTGCTCGGTGAAGCTCTCGAGGTCTTGCGCCTGACTGCCATGTTGGTGTCACCGGCGATGCCGTCCACCAGCAACGAGCTCTGGCGACGGATCGGTCTCACCGGTCGCCCCGCCGACCAGCGGTTCCCGGCGGCCGCAACGTGGGGCGGCTACCCGGGCGGTCTCTCTGTCGAGAAGGGACCACCACTGTTTCCTCGCTTCAAGGCGCCATGACCGGAACACGGGGCGAGCCCGGGCCGGCGGACGACGACACCGCCAGCCAGTCGATCCGCTGGACCGACGACCACTGCCACGTCCACTTCCGAGACGCAGACCGCGATTCGGTCAGCGCAACGGTTATTGCCGCACACGATGGCGGGGTGCAGCGCCTGATCACCGTTGGCTGTGACCTCGAGGACTCACAGGCTGCGATCGCCGCAGCTCGTGCCCATCCAGGCGTGTGGGCCACCGCCGGGGTCCATCCTCACGAGGCCGCTCGCGGCATCGTGGGCATCGAAGCGCTCCTGGGTGAGGCGGAGGTGGTGGCGGTCGGCGAGTGCGGGCTCGACTTCCACTACGATCACTCGCCGCGCCCGGCGCAGCGGAGGGTCTTCGCCGAGCAGATAGCGCTCGCCCGAGCCCACGACCTCGCACTGGTGATCCACACACGCGAAGCGTGGGCAGAGACGTTCGACATCCTGACCGCCGAGGACAGACCCGGGCGGATCGTGTTCCACTGCTTCACCGGCGGCCCGGACGAAGCGAGGCGATGCCTGGACCTCGGCGCCTATCTGTCCTTCAGCGGCATCGTCACGTTCCCGTCGGCTGGTGACGTGCGGGCTGCGTCGGCGCTCTGTCCACTCGACCGGCTGCTGGTCGAGACAGATGCGCCGTATCTCACTCCCGTGCCCTACCGGGGCAAACGCAACCAACCGGCTTTCGTCCCGCTGGTCGGTGCTGGCGTTGCCGCAGCACGGGGCGACGCAGTCGCGACAGTGGCCCGGGCGTCGTGGGACAACGCAACGGATCTGTACCGGCTTGGGGGCTGATGACCGCAGGTGAACGAGGGTCGGCCCGGGCCGAGCACTTCGAGAGCCCGTAGATTGCGCGACCTGCTCACCCGGACGCAGGTCACCGAGTTGCTGGATCGCCACGGGCTCGCTCCCAGCCGCGCCCTCGGTCAGAACTTCGTGGTCGACCCGAACACCGTGCGCCGCATCGCCCGGCTGGCCGACGTCCACGCCGGGGATGCCGTCGTCGAGATCGGCGCCGGGCTGGGATCACTGACCCTCGCGCTCGCCGGCACGGGTGCCGACGTCACCGCGATCGAGATTGATCGCCATCTCCTGCCGGCCCTCCGAGAGGTTGTCGAACCGAGTGGTGTCCGGGTGGTTCCGGGCAACGCGATGACGATGGCTTGGGAGGAGGTGCTGCGCGACCACGCGACGTGGGTGCTCGTCGCAAACCTCCCGTACAACGTCGCCACCCCCCTCGTGCTCGATCTGCTCGACACGGTGAGGCCCATCGAACGGATGCTGGTGATGGTGCAGAGAGAAGTTGGAGAGCGGCTGGCTGCAACGCCGGGCTCGGGGGCGTACGGCATCCCGTCGGTCAAGGTCGCCTATTGGGCAACCGCGAAGCTCGTCGGTCGCGTGGGGCCCGACGTGTTCCTGCCTCGGCCCAGGGTCGCATCGGTCCTTGTCGACATACGGCGCCTGGATGCGCCGGCCACTTCGGCTGAGCCGGAGCGCCTGTTCACCCTGGTGAGGGCCGGCTTCCAGCAACGTCGCAAGATGCTCCGCCGCTCGCTTGCCGGTCTGGTGGCAGCCGACGCGTTTGCTGCGGCCGGGGTCCGGCCGGAAGCCCGGGCCGAGGAGTTGTCGGTGCAGGAGTGGGGCCGATTGAGCGAGGTGCCGGGGCCGGACTGACGATCTTCCGGACCGGGTGCACCTCAGCGGGCAGACTGCGTCTCATGAGCAGAGAAGACTGGATCAGTGCGGTGCAGTGTGTTGACAAGCCGTGGGGCCACGAAGAGATCTTCGCTCTGGTCGACGGCAAGTTCTGCGGCAAGGCCATCCACGTGACCGCCGGGCACTCGCTCAGCCTGCAATATCACGAACACAAGGAGGAGACGATCGCCGTCCAGTCCGGCATGGCGAGCCTCGAGGTCGGTAGGCACGAGGATCAACTCGAGACGATCGATCTACGGGCGGGTGACGCCGTGCACTTCGAGCCGGGGGTGCGGCATCGCATCACGGCTCTCACCGACATCGTGATGTTGGAGGCGTCGACCACTGAGTTGAGCGATGTCGTGCGGCTCGAAGACCGTTACGGCCGCCAAGGCACGTCGGCCCCCTGACCAGCGCAGCCGAACCAGTCGGGCCGTTCATAGGCTCCGCCGCCGTGGAGGTCGCCGTACCGGCTCTGGCCAAACTCACCATCTCGTTGCGGGTGACCGGTCGACGAGATGACGGTCTGCATCTGATCGACGCAGAGATGGTCACCGTCGATCTGGCCGATGAGCTCGTGTTCACCGAGGGAGACGGTCTGGACGTCATCGATGCCTGCGGCGGGGTGATGGCGGTGCCCCACGACGACGACAACCTCGTGCGCAAGGCGCTCCGGGCGGTGGATCGCACCGCCCACGTGCTCCTCACCAAGCGCATCCCGCCGGGTGCGGGGCTCGGTGGCGGTTCGGCTGATGCTGCTGCGGTGCTGCGCTGGGCTGGTGCCCACGATCCGGCTCTTGCTGCGACCGTCGGCGCCGACGTCGCGTTCTGCGTTCGAGGCGGCCGAGCGCGGGTGACCGGGATAGGCGAGATCGTCGACGAGTTGCCGCCGGTGGACCGGACCTTCACCCTTGCGCTGGCGCCGTTCGGTTGCTCGACCCTCGAGGTGTATCGGGCCTGGGACCGCCTCGGAGGGCCGACCGAGCGTGGCACGAACGACCTGGAGGCAGCGGCCCTCTCGGTCGAACCGCGGTTGGCGCTGTGGCGCGAGCGGCTGGCCGCGGCCACCGGCCAGCAGCCTGTGCTGGCCGGCAGCGGCAGTACGTGGTTCGTCGATGGCGCTCACCCAGGCGACGGTCGCACGGTTGTCCGAACCGCGTCTCCACCAGCGATCCCTGGGGCACCGGTTCGTCCCTGGACCTGACTTCTGCCGCCGAACCTCGTGCAGCCGGGGCCGGCGGCTCTACTTGCCGGCGCGGCGTTGCCAGCGGGTGCGCTTGAGCATCTTCTTGTGCTTCTTCTTGCGCATCCGCTTGCGGCGCTTCTTGATCAGCGAACCCATGAGTCGGCCAACCTAGTTTCGACCGGTCGAGTCGCACCAATGCGGCCCGACCGTGGGGGACGGGCTGACGACGCTTCGGCCGAGTCGCTGCGATACTGGCAGGGATGGACGCTCGCGACGACTGGCAGCGGGAGTTCGACTCCTCACCGAGACGGGACGCCGAGTTCGAAACGATGTCGGGGATCCCGGTCGAGCCGGTCTACGGCCCTGACGATGGGGAGTTCCCCGGCCGGCACCCCTTCACCCGTGGGCCTTATGCATCGATGTACCGGTCGAAGCTGTGGTCGATGCGCATGTTCGCCGGCTTCGGCACCGCACACGACACGAATCAGCGGTTTCGCCAAATGCTCGCATCCGGTAGCTCCGGGCTGTCGACAGCTTTCGATCTGCCGACCCTCATGGGTTGCGACTCCGACGACCCGATCAGCGAAGGCGAAGTCGGCAAGTGCGGCGTTGCCGTCGACACCCTTGCCGACATGGAGGACCTCTTCGCTGGCATCGATGTCGGCTCGGTCACGACGTCGATGACCATCAACTCGCCGGCCGCGGTCATCTTCGCCATGTACGTGGCGAACGCGGAGAAGGCGGGGGTCGAGCGCAAACGTCTGGGCGGCACGCTCCAGAACGACATCCTCAAGGAGTACCAGGCCCAGAAGGAGTTCATCTTTCCGCCGCGGCCCTCGATGCGCCTTGTGCGCGACACGATCGCTTTCACCGCCGCCGAGATGCCCCGGTGGCACCCGGTGTCGATCTCCGGCTATCACATCCGCGAGGCCGGCTCGACCGCGGCCCAAGAGCTGGCGTTCACCTTGGCCAACGGGTTTGCCTACGTCGAGCTCGCGCTCGCTGCAGGACTCGAGGTCGACCAGTTCGCCCCGCGACTGAGCTTCTTCTTCAACGCCCACATCGACTTCTTCGAGGAGATCGCGAAGTACCGGGCGGCTCGACGCATCTGGGCCCGTTGGATGACTGATCACTACGGCACCACCGACGAGCGTTCGACGCGCATGCGCTTCCACACCCAGACGGCCGGTGTGTCGCTGACCGCGCAGCAGCCCGAGCTCAACATCGCTCGCACGGCGATCGAGGCTCTCGCCGGCGTGCTCGGCGGTACGCAGAGCCTGCACACGAACTCGATGGACGAAGCGCTTGCTCTTCCGAGTGAGAAGGCCGCCCGCATCGCACTTCGGACCCAGCAGATCATCGCCCACGAGACAGGAGTGGCCAACGTCGCCGACCCGCTCGGCGGCTCGTGGTACGTCGAGGCGTTGACCGACGAGCTCGAGCGTCAGGCCGAGCAGACGTTCGCCCACCTCCTGGAGGACGGCGGCGGCTCGATCCTCGAAGGCGTGCACGCGGCCATCGAGTCGGGCTGGTTCCAGGGTGAGATCGCCGACGCGGCGTATGACCTGGAGCGCAAGATCAACGATGGCCGGCGCGTGGTGGTCGGCGTGAATCGCTTCATCGAAGGCAGCGACGACGACTCGCTGGATCTCTTGCAGATCACTGCCGAGCACGAGCAGGCCCAGATCAAGCGGCTCCAAGCGGTCAAGGCCGACCGTGACGACGCTGCGGTGCGCGCCGGCCTCGAACGGTTGCGGGTGGAAGCTGACGAACCCGAGCTGAACCTCATGCCTGCTTTGATCTCCGCGGTCGGCACCTACGCCACGGAGGGCGAGATCATCGAAACGCTGGCGGGTGTCTTCGGTCGGTGGACGGAGTCCCCGGTCATCTGACGGCGTCCCGCAGTAACGTCGCCCGCCGTGACGACCCGAGTATGTCCGAGTTGCGGTGCCCAGTACGTCGCTGCCGTGAGTCGCTGCGCAGATTGCGACACTGAGCTGGTCGAGGCGCTCAGCGACGAGGTGGTCGAGTCCGTCGGGCTCGGCGACAGCGAGCCGGCGGATCAAATGGCCTACGAGCTCGACGAGTGGACAGGTGATGCTCGCGTCGTGCTCGACGGCATGTTGAACCGCGAAAGCATCCCGCATGTGTGGGAGATAGGCACCCTCGTCGTCCGGTCGCAGGACGAGGAGCGCGTCGATGAGCTCGTGGACGAGGTCGAATCGAGCGAGATCCCGACCCTCGACCCGGACGCCGACCAGGTCGTGTACGAGATCAGCGGGTGGACCGAGGATCAGCTGACCGACCTCGAAGCGGCCTTGCTCGCCGAAGGCATCCCGCACGGGATCGACGAGAGCGGTGATCTGGTTGTCCTGGAGGCCGACGAGGACCGCGTCGAGCCGATCCTCGACCGAATCGACATGGAGGACGTGCTGACCGCCGATGCCGTGCAAGCCGACGGTGAGGGATCAGCAGAGGAGCCGCCGGCGAGCTCGACTGACGAGGACGACGGGCTGGCCGCCCAGGAGGTCATGTCAGCGCTGTTCATCAACGCCGACCGCTTGATGAAGGATCCCGACGATCGAGACGACGTCGCCAGGTTCTCCACCGCGGCTGACCAGGCCGATGCCCTGTCACTGCCCTACGGCTTCTCGCCGGCGGTGTGGGACGACGTCAAGGCCAAGGTCGCTGCGTTGCGCAGCCTGCTCGGTGACGAATACGAGGCGGATGCCGATGACGTGATCGAGGCAGCCCGGGTGCTGCGTCAGACGCTGCGCCAATACGTGTAGCCCAGCCTGGCGGTGACAGGGAGATGCGGCTCTCGATGGGTCAGTCGGTTGGGCCGACAGGTACCGTGCGCTGATGATCCTGGCCGAGTTGGAGGTCTTCCACTCGCGCCCGATCGCGCCTACCCGCCGGGTGGCTCTCGGCATCACCGTGCTGCCGACGGCCCCACCTCCGGGGTTCGGCGGACTGCTGCTCGGTGGGATCGTCGCGGCCTTCGTCGACCTGATCGATCCTGACCTCCACGGCGATCTCGTCCGGCTCACCCATCAGCTGGAACAGGGTCAACGGATCCCCCAGCCCCGCCTTCGCCACCGGTTCCAGGCCGATCGGGTCGGGTTGAACCGGTACTGCCATCAGCTCATCGGTGACGGCGAGGAGCTCTCGTTCGAGCTCGACCACAAGGGGGCGCCAGCCCCTCAGGTCCTGGCTGCCGTCTATGCCGCCGGCCGTCTCGAGGCGACCGTCCGGCCGCGGGTGTTCGACACGATCCGCAGGGCGACCCGGTGGCGTGGTGAGGTCGATGCTTCTCTGCTCGACTACCTGAGCGGCCACACCAGCACCTCGGGCTGGGCGACAGTCGGTGGCACGGATCCAGTCCATTGGGCCTTGGGCGTGCTCGGTTTCGCGCCAGTGGATGCGGCAGGGCGCAAGGACGTCCAGCGTCGCTTTCGAGAGCTCTTGCGTGATGCCCACCCCGACCACGGCGCCACCGCCGACGGTGCCGCTCAGCGCATCGCAGAGCTGGCCGAAGCCCGGCGCATCCTGCTCGCCGGCTAGCGGATGACGGCTGGCGGCGCGTGCGCCCTGCTGCTCACCCCCGGTGCGGGCAGCGGTCGAGACCATCCCACGTTGGTGGCGATCGAGGCGGCCGTCGCGCCCGTGCCTGTGGCCCGGGTGGACTTCCCGTACCGACGCGCCGGCCGACGGGCGCCTGACCGCGCGCCGAAGTTGATCGCCTGCGTCGTCGAGGAAGCAGCAGCCCTTGCCGAGCGGGTGGGTGTGTCGCCGGAGTCGATGGTGCTCGGCGGCCGGTCGATGGGCGGCCGCATGTGTTCGATGGCAGTCGCCGGAGGCCTGCCGGCCGCGGGACTCGTGCTGATCAGCTATCCACTGCACCCGCCTGGCAAGCCTGATCGCCTACGGACAGAGCATCTGACGGCACTCGCGGTGCCGTGCCTGTTCGTTTCCGGCACCCGTGATCCGTTCGGAACGCCTGGCGAGTTGGAAGCAGCTACCTCTGCAGTGCCGGGCTCCGTGACCCACGCGTGGATCGAGGGGGCCGGCCACGAGTTGAAGGGCCACGATGCAGAGGTGGCCGACACCGTCGCCGCCTGGCTCAATCAGATGGTCGTGGAGGGTCGGCCGGAGCATCCTCCGGGTTGAGCTCCTCCAGCTCGAGCATCGCGGTCTCCGGGTAGGCGACGAGGACGAGGACTGCGACGAGCAACGGGCCCACGAAGAGGATCGCGAGGGCAGGGCCGAGGCGACCGAAGTGGTCGGCCATCCGACCCGCAGCCAGGAGCCCGATGCCGCTGCCGATCACCGACACCAGTGAGATGACCCCGTTGGCCCTCCCGCGCAGACTGGTCGGGAACAGCTCGGGGCCGTAGACGCCGAGGGCGGGCACCGTCGCCGCTCCCAGCACCGCTGCGCCCACCGACCACAGCCAGATCTGCGCTCCGCTGGTCAGATACACCACTGCCGTCAGCCCGGCGCCGAATATCAACCCGACAGCCCCGATCAACCGGCGCCCTCGAATGTCGGCCAACTTCCCACCGACCACCACACCGATCCCGCCGGGAGTGTTCGTGCACAGGGTGAACACGGTGATCTTGAGTGCTGAGAAGTGCTGCTCGGTACGGAGGAACTCGTTCTGGAACTGGGAGGCGGGGGCCACGAAGAGCGCCGCCAGGAAACCGGAGACCGCGAGCAGCCACAGGCGGCGACCATGTCCTGTGGTGGCGACAGCGTGGGGTGCGGCGAAGCGCCGGCTCTCGGGCAGGTGGCGGGCCACCGCCCGAACCAGTGGCAGGAAGACCAGCGGGACCGCATACAGGATCCGCCAGGCTCGCGTGCCGTAGTCGGCCAGCGGCAGCACCATGAGGCAGATGCCGGCCCCGAGCGCAGCGGTCATCGCCATGACGCTCACCGCATATGCCCGAGCGCCTGCCGGCATCTCTTCGGCTGCTACCACCGCGATCAGGAGGGCCAGCGCGGTCGAGAACGCCCGTGAGAACGTCTGGGTGGCGGCGAGGGTGAACAGGTTCGGCGCGATGGCTCCGAGCGCCGCGGTGAGACAGCCCCCGACCGCGCAGCCGATGAGCATCCGGCGGCGACCACGTCGATCGGCGACGGCTGCCAGCACGAGGGACAACAGGACTCCTAGGCGCACTGCAGCGAGGGTCGTCCCCTGGGTTGCCTTGCTGGTGTGGAACTCGCTCGCGGCGAACGTGATCGTCTGCGTGATGAGGGTGCCGAGGTAGCCGGCGACCAGCGACACCGTGCACAGCAGGGCCAGCACGAGCGACGCACGTTGATCCAGCCGGGCCGGAGGCGCCCACCAGTAGTTGGAGTCGGGGTGCCGGTTACGGATCGCACCCTTGATGGGAAGCACGAAGAGCGCACCCCAGATGGGGAGGGCGAGGCGGAACTCGGTGGTCTCGACGAACGCGAACGTGCCGTCTTCGTTGGCGTCGGTGGCCACCGTGCGGCGGTAGTGGCCGAACGGTCCCTCGGCGCAGGCGAACGAGCCGTCAGCGTCGGCACGCTCTTCGAGCACGTCGTCGCGTGGCGAGAGCAGGGTCTGCAGCCCGGCAGCATCCACCCGACCGTTTCGTACCACCTTGTGCACGTCGTACCTTCGTCCGGGGAGGGACCGCTAGGGAGCGGAGTCGCTGTCGGGATCGACGTGAGTCACATCGCGCTCGCGGATCTTCTCCTCGGCCCGCCTGTTGGCGGAACGAAGCAACAACACGAACACGAGGATCGGCACTGCAACGAGCAGCATCTCGTCCCAGCCGCCCTGGTGGGCGAGGACGAGGAACGGATCGGCCACCGGCCAACCCTCGCAGCGAGCGGCAGCCCGAGGCAACCGGAGCAGGCGAGCGCAGGGCATCTGCGGCAGTAGCTCGCCCGACGGGAACATCTGCACCTGTCCCGGCGGTTGGAGCCCCGTGGGCGTTCGCCCGTTCCGGAGACCCGTGGGACAATGGGTCTTCCCGCTGTGAGGAGCATCGTGGAAGAGCAGGTTCGCAAGACCATCGACGCGATTCGTCCGGCCGTACAGGCCGACGGCGGCGACATCTTCCTGCGCAACGTCGATGTCGATACCGGGGTGGTCACCGTCGAACTGGTTGGAGCATGCGTGAGCTGCCCGGCCTCGAGCCTCACCCTCAAGGCCGGGGTCGAACGGATCCTCAAAGATCGGGTGGACGGCGTCACAGCGGTCGAGGCTCTGGGCGCCGAGAGCGAGAGCGCCGTCTCCCTCTGACCTCGTCTACCTCTGACCCCGCCGCCCCGCCACCTCTGACCCCGTGGACCCGCTGAGCCCCGACGCTCTGGTCACGGCCGCTCGAGGCGGTGACCGTCGAGCGCTGGCGCGGTTGTTGTCGTTGGTCGAACGGGGCGGA
>JBBSGQ010000094.1:0-10289 GCA_038253965.1 Acidimicrobiales bacterium
CCTCGCCGCCGCCCAGGCTGCCGCCAGCTGATCTCGGCGCCGCGCCGGCGCGGCATCCGCCACCGCGTCCCCCCTCGCTTCGGAGGGTGGCCGCATGGCGTGTCCGAAGTACCTGCGGCGGCTTCGGCCCTGCGATGCGTGTGGCCAGGCGGCCGACGAGCCGGCGCGGACCGCCGCACCATGACTGCGACAGCTGTCCCGGAGCCTGGT
Source organism: Acidimicrobiales bacterium (assembly GCA_038253965.1). Lineage (GTDB taxonomy): Bacteria > Actinomycetota > Acidimicrobiia > Acidimicrobiales > Iamiaceae > JBBSGQ01. The sequence continues at coordinate 211 of JBBSGQ010000094.1, forward strand.
GGCACGCGCATCCGACGGGCCACCGCCACAGCCCGCTTCGGTTCGTCGCGGCGCGAGAGCCATGACGCGTCGGGCTTCTACGACCGGTTCGTCCCGCCAGAGCTCTCCACCGATGCGCAGGTCGAGCGGCCTGGCGAGGTCGACGTCGTCCACTGCCACGACGCTCGGGACATGGGGAAGGTGGCGTCCAGCTCGGTCGCCCTGGTGGTGACCTCGCCGCCGTACTTCGCCGGCAAGGAGTACGAGGAGAGCCTGGGCGAGAACGGGGTTCCGGGGTCGTACTTCGAGTACCTCGACATGCTGCGCGAGGTGTTCGCGGAGTCCAAGCGGGTGCTCGAGCCTGGCGGGCGGATCGCCGTCAACGTGGCCAACCTCGGCCGTCGCCCCTACCGATCACTGGCCGGGGACGTCACCACCATCTTCCAAGACCTCGGCCTGCTGCTGCGGGGCGAGGTGGTCTGGTGGAAGGGTCGCGCCGCCGGGGGGTCGTGCGCGTGGGGAACCTTCCAACGGCCGAGCAACCCGGTTCTGCGGGACGTCACCGAGCGGATCGTGATCGCCAGCAAGGGCCGCTTCGACCGCGCCGTCAAGCCGGCGCAGCGCCACGAGCTCGATCTGCCCTCGACGGCCACGATCTCGCGCGACGAGTTCCTCGAGGCGACCACCGACCTGTGGGAGATCCCACCCGAGAGCGCGACGAGAGTTGGCCATCCAGCACCCTTCCCGATCGCGCTGCCCATGCGATTGATCGAGCTCTACACGTACGAGGGTGACGTGGTGCTCGATCCGTTCATGGGATCTGGGAGCACAGCCGTCGCCGCTGTTCACACGAGCCGTCACTACATCGGCTTCGAGACTGACCGGTCGTACACCGATCGCGCGAAAGAGCGGGTAACAGCACAGATCGAACAGCTCCATCGTCATGAGGCTCTCGCCGAGCCCCAGTTCCGGGTCCAGCTCCCTGCGGTCTCGTCTGCTGTCGACGGCGAAGACCTCCAGGTTCGAGCAGTCCGCGAGGGAAGGCAGGCCAAAGACCTCGCCGGCATCCTGCTGAAGAGCTGCGAGTTCTCAGACATCCGCACCGATGTCAAGGTCGCGGGCCTGGGGATCGAGCTCGACTTCGTCGCCACCGACCACGTCGGCGGGAAGTGGGCGTTCGACGTCTCGGGAGCCTTCACCTCGAGCCGTGCCGGACTCAGGCGCGCGGAAGCGCTGTGGAAGGCACTCGGGAAGGCCGCCGTCCTCGACCAGGGTGGCGGAAACCTGGCGTTCGTGCTCCTCACCACCGATCCGCCGGCGCGAGGCAGCCCGGGACGTGCCGCTCTCGACGCCGTGAAGGGCCGCGAGCGCCCGGTGTTCGATCTGATCGAGCTGCTCGATGGAGCCGACCAGGCCCGACTACGCGGTTATGCGCAGCGAGGTCGTACCGGCTGCTGATAAGGCGCACTGCGCGAGAGTCGTTCAGCCGGCCATCGCCTTGGCGAAATCCATTGTTCGCCAATGCTCGGGGGTCATGCGGACGAGCACCGATTGGGCAGTGCTCGCGTTGTTGTCGGCGTACCATCTGCCGAGTTCCGCGCCGAGATAACGGCTGGCCATCGCGAAGTCGTCGCGCTGCGTCGCTTCGACGACGGCGGGACCCTCGACGCTCACGTATTGGTACGGCGCGACCTCGGTCTGCACGGTCAATGTGGCTCTGCCTGCAGAGCGGACCAGGCGAGCCTTCAACGAGTCGCCGTCCATCCCGATGAGCACGTCGCCGTTCTCGTAGAGGTACCAAATGGGCATCGCCAACGGTCCGCGACCCGGCTCATCGATTGCCAGGATGCCGACGTGCACGTCGGCAAGGAACGCCTCACGCTCTTCTCGTGTCATAGACCCTGCAGCCATGTCAGTCCCCTCCTTTGGTTGTCCCAGTCGTGAGGCTACGGGCGCGCGGCCGCACATCGCCGGAATGACCTTGCGCGAGCGCTGGAGCCGCAGAATGCAGATACGGGGCACCTGAGCTGGGCCTCGATGCGCTCGGTCCTACCGAAGGTGCGGGCGCAGCCGGTTCGCGATGTCGTCCGTCTCGGCGACCGCGAGCTGCCCGACCCGGCCCCAGTTGGTGCCGCCCCCGGGCAGTGTCCCGGCGACGTGGAAATGCACGTGCGGTACGGATTGGTGCGCTGGGATGCCGTTGTTCTGCCAGACGGCAACACCTGCCGGATCGAAAGCTCCGACGATCGCCCTGGTCGCACGTACCACGCCGCCCATGAGAGCTGCCTGCTCCCGCGACGAGAGCTCGAGGATGGTTGGCCTGTGTCGAACCGGGATGACAAGGACGTGGCCGCGCCCGCGTTGCTCATAGGTCACGAGCACCGCGATGAGGTCATCTCGCTCGAGGATCGTGTACGGCCGCGTGCCCGCCAGGTACTCGCAAAAGGAACACGGGTCCGAGGGCGGCAGGACAAGCGGCATGCGGCCAGTCTTGCCACCGCCGCGCCATGCGTCCGGCGTTGGCGCAGCTTGTACCAGCGAGCGATGTTCCGGGCCGAAGTCGAAGTCGATGGCCAGACGCTGGCGATTGACCGTTCGGCATGTGTGTTGCGAATTTCGGTGGAGAGGTCACGCCGCGCGTCCTGAGGGTCAGGTCGTAGCGGCCGCGCTGACGAGCACGAATCCGGCCAACATCAACCATGAGCGGACTGCTTGGACCACCTCCCACCGGTGGCGTGTGCGTTCCCAGTCCTCCGGTGGGTGCTCGGCGTCCCATCGAGCGGTGGCGAGGTTGATCGGCACCTTGACGGCGACGGTGTTGCCCACGGCGGCGGCGAAGGCCCCGGCTGCGGACCAGGAGAGCAGTCGGCTGCCGCCGCCGGCCGGGCCGTCGCCCGGCGCACCACGTGGGCTGATACACAGAACCGGGCTTGGTTGCGTTGTCAACCGGCTTGCATGCCATCTGACCAGGGCTTTTACGGACGGTGGAACGATGGGACTCGAACCCACGACTTCCTGCTTGCAAAGCAGCGGAGAGCCTGTCCGGCTCGTCCTGCGCCGCCGAGCCTCGTCCGCTCTCGTGCTGCTCGGTCCGTTGCGAAAGACCAGCTCAGCAGGGGTTCATTCGTCCATCTCGTTTCGGGCTGTGGTGCCGCCTATCGCTCAGTGCCGCCACGGTCGGAGACCTCGACCGGACCGCTCCTGGCTACGTTGCCGGCTACGTCGATCACCCGTTCACCGCTTGCGTAGGGAGTAGGAGCTCAGTCGCCACCTCCTTCGGTGACCTCATTTCTCAGGGGCGAGATGTCTCCGAGGGAGCTGTCCAGTGCCGCGGCGCGCAATCCGGTGGGACATGGCTGAGCGGCTGAGGTGAGCAGGGACGAGCCGCACCCCTCCTCAGGCTGGTTCGTCGGTGAGGGAGCAAGTCGGGGACCAATAGAGGGAACAACTCGGGGAGTAGCCCTCGTCTGGTGTGACCATCCGAGGCGCAAGAGCGGACGAAGCAAAGGCGGGAACGGTGCTCGTTCGACGCGGTGCGTCGGCCAGCGCCGTCCGGTCACGCCATCGAGATGTGACGTTAGGCCTGGCTGCGGGGTGGGTCTTTCTCTGGCGGCGCGATATCTCGGCGCCCTGAGATACCTCGCGCCACCTGAAAGGACTGCCCGCAGTTCGGAGCGCTATCCAGCGCCGACGATGTAGCTGTCGGTCGTTGGTCGGACATACTCGACCACTGCTCGTGAACGGCGAGGGTGATCCATCTCGTAGAGCTTCAATGCGAGTGCGTGCGACGACTTCTCCGCAGCGACAACCTCGTCGCCGATCACCGCAACCCAGAGTCCCTCGAACTTCGACAGACCGGGCGTGCGCGGCTCCGGCGCTAGCCGCGGGCGAGGGGAATCCACAGCGGCAAGGTATTGCCGCCGGCGGAAGCGACGCCATCGACTTCCACGGTGGTCCGAAGGCTTCAGCACCGTCAGAAAGCTAGGGAGGGCACCGGGCGAGTCGGTGGATTCACTGGGCGCCAGCAGACAGCGCTGCTTTGACGGCCCCGTCCGTCGGCCATGGCCAAGTGGCCGAGGTGAGCGCAACGAGCCGCCTCTCTGAGCTGAGGGAGCAGGTCGGGGAGCAAGTCGGGGACCAACTGGGGGAGTAACTCGGGGAGGAGCCCTCGTCATCGTCTGACCATCAAAGGCGCACGAGCACACAGAGGATGGGCGGGAACGTGGCGGTTGCGCGCCTGTAGCAGCGCAGCGCGGTCGGCGAAGGCCCCTCGGTCGCGCCCTCGACATGTGACGGCGGCCTTGGCTGCGGGGTGGGTCTTTTGCTTGGTGGCGCGATGTTTCGGCGCCCTGAGAGGCCTAGTAGCCGCGAGGAGGGACTGTGGCTGTTCCGGATCTGTTGACGGTGGAGGAAGCGGCTCGGGTGCTGCGCATCGGCCGCAGTGCGGCGTACGAGCTCGCGGGCCGGTTCCTGGCCAGCGGCGGGAGTGACGGCATCCCAGCGGTCCGGATCGGTCGTTTGCTTCGCGTTCCCAGAGTCGCCCTCGAGCAACTCATGGGCACCCCGATCAGCGACATCCCCCCGGTCACCGCCCGCACCGCTGCGACCAAGCCACAGCCGACCAAGAGCAACCGTCGCCTGCACGTCGTCAGCGACGAACCCCAGCTCCCTCTCGCCTGACCCCATGCACCATCTCCCAGTCGTCCCTCAACAACCCAAGATCTACAGACAAGTGCCCGGCGGCGGGGTCGTGTCGTGTTGCGGGTGAGGACGCTGTACGCGTCGTCGTCGGTGGCCACGGCCCGGTATTACACGCAGTACCTGGCCCAGGCGCCGGGAGAGGTACCGGGGCAGTGGACGGGCCGGCAGACGACAGCGCTCGGGCTGTCCGGCACGGTTGAAGCGGACGACTTGCAGGTGCTGCTGGAGGGCCGCGACCCGACAACAGGCATCTCGCTGGGGAACCGGCTAGTGGACCGCCAGACCTCGAAGGGCAAGACGATCAGGGCGGTGGCAGGGTTTGATGCGACGTTCTCGGCACCGAAGTCGTTGAGCGTGTGGTCGGCGTTGACCGGCGACCCGGGACTCCTCGAAGCCCACGACGTCGCGGTGGGCGCAGTGCTGGATCATGTGGAGCAGTTCGGGGCGACGACCCGGGTGCGGGTGAACGGCCGCCGGGCTCACCCGGACACTGCGGGGTTGACGATGGCCACGTTTCGTCAGACGACGTCGCGGGAGGACGACCCGCAGCTGCACACCCACGCCGTCATCTCAGCCAAAGTGCAAACGGCGGATGGTCGGTGGTTGGCCTTGGACGCCCGCTATGTGAAACGGAACCAGCGGATGTTGGGCGGGCTGTACCAGTCGGTCCTGCGTTCCGAGCTGACGCATCGCTTCGGCGTGGCGTGGAGGCCGATCGTCAAAGGCCAAGCCGAGATCAGCGGGATGCCGCCGGAGCTGTTGGAGGTGTTCTCGAAACGGGCCGCCCAGGTCGCTGCGGCGCTCGGGGTAAAGGTGGAGGAGTTCCGGGGCCGGGAGGGTCGCGACCCGACCCGGTGGGAGAAGGCCGCCATGACCCGCGAAGCAGCAGCCGACACCAGACCCCACAAGACAGGCCACGACATCACCGACCTGCGCGACCGGTGGATCGGCGAGGCAGCCGAAGCGGGGTGGACCCCGGAACGGTTGGTCAACGAGATCACAGCCGTCGGACGCGACCAGTCCGTGTCCCGGAACGGGGTGACCCTCGGCGATGTGGTTGACCAGTTGTCGGCGTCGGGATCGACCTGGACTCCGGCGGACGTGCTCGGCGCGATCTGTGACCTCACACCAGCCGAGTCATCAATGTCGGGGTCCCCGTGGGCTGCCGCCCTGGAGCGGGCCCGAGACCAAGTGACCGATGCCTGTCAGGATCTCGACCCGGCCGACGGCGTCGGCGAACGGCGGGTGTCGGATGGGCGGTCGATCTGGCTGGAACCAACCGCACCCCATCTCACCAGCGCCACGATCCTGGCTCAGGAGGAACACATCCTGACGTGGGCCATGAACGCGCAAGCCGACGACCCGAACCCATCAACCACCATCGATCGTGACCGACTGGACGTACTGCAGGCCGACGCGGCCGCCGCAGCCGCCGGGTCCGATTGGCTGGTCGTGGTGGTCGGACCGGCCGGCGCCGGCAAGACCACCATGCTGTCTCGTGCCGTCCAAGACCTTCACGTCCAGCGACGGTCAGTGTTCGGGGTCGCCCCGACCGCCAAGGCGGCCCGGGTGCTCGGCTCAGAGACCGGGATTGCTGCGGACACGGTGGCCAAGCTGCTGCACGAGTGGGCTCGCACCGACCGGCCCCCCGGTCCCCAATACCGACTACCGGGTGGAGCGACAGTCATCGTCGATGAGGCCGGCATCATCGGGACTGCGTCGCTACACGAACTGGTCGGGTTGGCCGAGGACCGTGACTGGCGCCTCGTGCTGGTCGGCGACCAACGCCAGCTACAAGCGGTCGGCCGAGGCGGCATGTTCAACGAACTGTGCGCCACCTCCCGCTCCTTCGAGCTGGCGCGCATCCACCGGTTCCACCAGCCCTGGGAAGCAGCCGCGTCGCTGCAGCTCCGATCCGGGAACCCGAAGGCGCTCGACGCTTACCAAGCCCACCGACGGATCATCGCCGGACGGTTCGAAGCTCACCTCGCCCGCATCGGCGACCAATGGCTGCAACACACCGCCGCCGGCAAGACGGTGGCCATCACCGCCGCCACCAACGACCACGTCGACAGCATCAACCAAGCCGTGCAACAAGCCCGGCTCGACACCGGACAGCTCTCCAACCAATCAGCTGCGATCGGCGTTGGTGAGCGCGTCCATGTCGGCGACCAGGTCGCCACTCGCCGCAACGACCGCACCATCCACACCACGACCGGCGAACCGGTCCGCAACCGCGACCAATGGACAGTCACCGCCATCCACCCCGGTGGAGACCTCACCGTGTCCCACAACGGTGGACACGGCACCGCCAGGCTGCCCGCCGATTACGCGGTTGAGCATGTGCGACTCGGCTATGCGGCCACCGAAGACGGCAACCAAGCCGACACCGTCGACATCGGCATCGACCTCGTCTCAGGCGCCACCACCCACCGAGGCCTGTACGTCGGCATGACCCGAGGGCGCGACACCAACCGGCTCCTCGTCATCACTGACACCGCCGGCGTCGCAGAAGCGCGAGACGTCATCATGGGCGTACTCGCCCATGACCGCGCTGACATCCCCGCCGTCACCCAACGACGAGAGCTCGCCCAACAACAACCGCCCGTCACATCGGCAGCCCGGCCACTGACACCGCGGCCCCGGTTGGCGGTGCCCGATTGGTTCGGCCGGTGGCGGACCGGACTCGAACATCGGCGACAAGACCTCGTCGACCAGATCACCGAACGGGCCAACCGACGGACCCAATCCGCAACCGATCTCGCAAGGCTGCAACCGGCTCTCGCTGCGGCCCGTGCCGGATGGCGCCCCTATCAACAACCGGTCAAGCAACTCGAAGACGAACTCCGATCGACGCTGCGCCCTGCGATGTGGAGAGCCAACGGCCAAGCCCGACACGCCGGCTTCGGACACCGCCACAGCGCAACCCGCCGCGCCGCCCAGGCCACCCGCCTGGTCGCCGAGACCCAAGCCCGCATCGACGCCATCCTGGCCGAAGGCCAAGCGGTCAAGGATCGCCTCGACGCGTTGGAAGCCGACGGCCGCGCTCTCCACCAAGTCGCTCAGCCACCAGAAGTCCTCGCCCATTTCGAGGACTACGACCAGTGGCTGCTCGACATCTTCGACCACCAACTCGACGCCGCCGACACCTACCTCGCATTGGCCCACGGACAACCCGTCAACGCCATCGAACTCGCCCACGCCATCGGCGAGTTGAGCGACATCGCCCAACAAGCGCCGTACTATCCGCTCGACCCCAATCAGATCGGCCGGACCGAATGGGGTGAGCTATTGGAGCCAGTCACTCAGCTGCTACGGGCTCATGGCATCGAGCTCGACGTCGGCGAACACCTCGAGCGCCGAGGACCCGACCTCGGACTCGGGCTCTAGCTCGGTCTTCTCCAACGCGGGACGCGCCGTAGGAGAATCGAGGCTCCAGCCGCCCGGCCGTCCAGTTCTGGTCAAGGTAAACAGGGCAAGGGCATCGGCTATGGCCGTCAGCCGCCAAGGGCTTTGCGTACAGCGGCAAGTCGATCGGTATCGACTCGCCACCACATCCATCGGCCGCGCTTCTCGCCGAGCAGCAGTCCGGCTTCGGAGAGCACCCTGGTGTGATGCGAGACCGTTGGTTGACTCTTGCCCAGCGGCGTCTCGAGGTCGCAAGAGCAAACTTCGTTCTGCGCGGCGACCAATGACAAGAGCCGTAGGCGTACCGGGTCGGCCAGCGCCGCGAGCACACCGGCCAATTCCTCAGCGTCGGTTTCGCTGGGCTTCGGTGACCGAGCTGCAACACATCATTCTTACCGGCACTGTTTGGTCTTGGCCACGTTTCATCCCAACATGTATTGACAGAGATCAATTCGTCGGACATTAGTGGCGCTTCGGAAATGAGCGGGGTGGGGCATCCCTGGCGCGAGACAGGGGCTCTGCGAGCTTGACGGTGTCGAGTCGTCGAGTTCGGGAGAGCCCCTGTGGTGTTGGACCCTACGCGCATGTGCGAGTTGCTGGTCGGACTTCCCGATGTGAACGTGCTCGGCGTCGTCGACACGGCTGGCGAGCCGCTGCGAGTGGTGATCGAGACCCGTGAAGCGCGACCGGTGTGTGCCGGCTCCGGTGGCCCGGTGGTGATCAAGGATCGGCCGCCGGTCGAGCTCGTCGACTTGGCCGTGTTCGGCCGCCGGGCTCGGCTGGTGTGGCGCAAGCACCGCTGGTGTTGTCCCGATCCGGGGTGTCCGATGGGTTCGTGGACCGGTGAGGATCTATCGATCGCTGCCCCACGGCTCGGGGTGACTGACCGGGCGGGCCGGTGGGTGACCGAGCAGGTCGGCCGCCTCGGCCGGACGGTCAACGAGATGGCCGTCGAGTTGGGCTGTGACTGGCACACCGTGAACGACACGGTGATCGCCTACGGGGCGCCGCTGGTCGACGACCCCGGCCGGATCGGTGACGTCGAAGCGTTGGGTCTCGATGAGGTGCTGTTCGCCCGACAGGGGCGGTGGCGCACCCAGGCGTGGTCGACCTCGATCGTCGATGTCGGTCACGGTCAGCTGCTCGACGTGATCGAAGGTCGCAGCTCAACCGGGGCCTGCGATTGGCTGGCGGGACGTGACCAGCAGTGGTTGGACCAGGTCCGGTATGCCGTGTTGGACCTATCGGGGCCGTGGCGGTTGGCGTTCAACACAATGCTCCCCGAAGCGACCCAGGTCGCGGATCCGTTTCACCTGGTCAAGTTGGCCAACCAGCGGCTCGACGAGGTTCGCCGCCGGGTGCAAAACGAGACCATGGGTCATCGCGGCCACAAAGACGATCCGCTGTACCGGAGCCGTCGGCTGCTGACCAAGGCCGACGAACGTCTCGACGACCGAGGCCGATCCAAGCTGCTCGGTCTGCTCGACGCCGGTGACCCCCGGGGCGAGGTCCGCACGGCGTGGCACGCAAAGGAAGTCGTGCGCTCGGTGTATGACCACCACGACCCCGACCTGGCCCTCGAGTTTGTCACCCGGCTCGGCGCTGATCTGCAGGACCGCTCATGTCCACCGGAGGTTCGTCAGCTCGGCCGGACCATCGTCCGCTGGCGGACCCAGATCGCCGCCTGGCATCGAGCGCACGTGAGCAACGGTCCGACCGAGGCCGCCAACAACCTCATCAAACGCGTGAAGCGGGTCGCGTTCGGGTTCAAACGGTTCACCAACTACAGGATCCGGGCCCTGCTCTACGCCGGCCGACCCAACTGGCACCTGCTCGCCACCATCACACCCTGAATCGCCCTGGGTTCGTTGGAGGCTCCAGACCTTGGAAACGAGGATGGAGTCATGGGAGACGAACGGACACCGGGGAGGCCGACGACGCGTCGGTACACGCCCGAGGAGAAGGCCCGGGCGGTGCGGCTGGTTCGCCAG
>JBBSGQ010000095.1:0-10272 GCA_038253965.1 Acidimicrobiales bacterium
TATGCCAACCATCCGTTCATCGATGTGCCAGCCGTGATCGACGAGTGGTGCAGCGCCAGGGTCATCACGACCGAGCTGGCCGACGGCGTCCGGTACGCCGAGCTGCTCACCTGGTCCCAGTCCGAACGTGACCTCGCGGCCGAGACCATCTACCGCTACGTGTTCGGCAGCATCTATCGCCTCCATGCGTTCAACGGCGACCCCCACCCGGGCAACTACCTCTTCCGGCCGGGCGGGAAGGTCTCCTTCCTCGACTACGGCCTGGTGAAGCGGTTCGGTCAGGTGGAGCTCGTCGTGTTCGAGGACATGATCACGAAATGGGCCCTGGAGCACGACGTCGCCGGGTTCCGCAAGGTCGTCGAACGCGTCGGCTTCCTCAAAGCGGGTCAACCGTTCACCGATGAAGAAGTGGGGGCGTACTTCGGACACTTCTACGAGTTCGTCGATACCGACCGGGAGATGACGATGGACGAGGCCTACGCGAGTGAGACGGTGCGGCGGTTCTTCGACGCCACCGGCCCGTTTGCCGACATCATGCGGGCGGCCAACCTGCCGCCCGGCATGGTGATCATCCAGCGCATCAACCTCGGTCTGTACGCGATCCTCGGTGAGCTCCACGCCACCGCCAACTGGAGGCGCATCGCCGAAGAGATGTGGCCGTTCGTCGAGCGCGCACCGTCCACCGAGCTCGGCCGGCAAGAGGCGGCATGGCTCACCGAACATCGCCCCGTCGGCTTGGTCCCCGGGTCGAACTGATCGCGCTGATCGCTACTTTGGCCCCGGAGTTGGCCTGCTACTTCGAAGAGACGAGGGCGTTATGGCTGAACTCCGACGTGTTGCCGACCGTGTCCGTCGTGGTGGCCGTGACCACTTTGCCTCCAGCAGCAGACCCGACAACGAAGTGCGCTTTGCCGTTCTGGTCGGCCGTACTGGAGGCGATGTAGGTCTTGCCCTCGCCGTACTCGTCCTTGGTTCCGTCGGCGTAGAACAGCTCGACGGTGCAGCCGGCACAGGTCGTGACCGAGATGTCAGAGGACGTGGCCGAGGTGAGCACCGGCATGTTGATGCCGCCGTTGACCAGCGAATCCGGCATGGGTGTCGGCGATCCGAGGGGGGCCAGGTCGATGCCGAGACCCGCGTTGTCGTGGATGCTGTTCGCAGTGATGGTGTTGTCGTACGTGGCCACCGGGTTCGGGTCGTAAGGGTCCGATCCTGTCGGCACGATCTGCACTCCAGCCCCCTGGTTCGCCGCTTCGCCGTTGAAGGCGATGACGTTGCCGGGGCCGATCCGGTTGCTGAAGGCGCCCTTTTCCATGCGGACGCCGTAAAGGCGGTTCGGGGCGGGGGTCGTGCCGTCGGCCAAAACGCCGATGTGGTTGTTGGATAAGACGTCGCCGTGTTGCCCCTTGTCGATCAGGACGCCGCCCAGGCCGCTGTTGACGATCACGTTGTCGGTGACGGTGGACTGACCAGCGTCCGGCGGGCAGTTGGTCGAACAGGAGCCGGCGCCTTCAAGGTTCATCCCGTACTCCCCGTTGCGGGCGGATAACGGCGTCGATTTGCCGTCGATCGAGGTGCCGATGAGATTGCCGACGACGCTATTACGCAGCGTGCCCGGGTTGTGGGAGATCTCGATGCCGTTCTGGCTGTTCCCCGAGATGATGTTGGGCTCGCCGGGACCGGTGCCGCCAATGACAGTGTCGATGGTGCCCGTGTTCAGGTCGATGCCGTGGGACCTGTTCGGCAGCGCTCTGCTGCCATCTGGGGACAGACCGATGATGTTGTTCTTGACGACATTGGCCTGGGTGTCGTTGTTGTAGGTGGCCACGCCGTGGAACGCGTTCCCGGAGATGACGTTGCGTTCGGCATTGCTAGGACCGCCGACGTAGTTCCTTGATGCACCGTCCTCGAGGAGGATCCCGGGGGAGCCGGGGATCAACGTCGAGGCACCAGCAGTGCCGGTCGGATCAGTTCCGATGAAGTTTCCGGTGATGTGGTTTTCGTAGACCTGGCGCGCGGCGTTGTCATACGTGCCGTGGAGGTAGAGGTTTATGTTGAAGTTCCAGATCGAAAGACCGGTCACGGTGTTCCCAGGCGAGTTGAACCTCAGCCCGTTCGGCTTGGGGTAGCCGAACCCCTGGCCCTTGAGCTCGATGGCGATCACTGCGTTGCTCGCCATGGGGCTCGTGTTCACCGAGGAACCGGATTGGCTGTAGCCGTCGATCGTGACGCCGGCGAGATCGTCCAGCCAAGGCAGCTCGGTGGCCGGCTCGATCAGGTGGGGTGCCGGACCGAGGATGGCGAAGTCGATCACGTCGTGACCTGCTGTGAAGTTGGCCTCCTGGAGCGCGGCACGCAGCGTGCACACATTTCCGGAGGTCAGACAGACGCCATTGAGGCTGGCGTCTGCGGCATCGGAGGTGGAGTTGACGACGAACGGCAGGTTCTGGAGGGCGGACGCCGGCGCCGGTGCCAAGACGGCCACGAGCGCCGCGATCAAGATCGTCGACACGGCCGAGGCCGACCACCGCAGCAATTTCGAACCACTCATTCAAATTCCTCCGGAAATTCTCGATCGCGACCGCCGCCGTCAGCGGCACACGCTACCAGGTCCCGTGAACGAGACCAGTCACCTCTTTGGGGGTTCAGCCAAAACAGGAGCGCTCTGCGGCAAAGTGGATTGGCGCGAGGCTTGCGCATCCTGCACAGGGCACGCCAACACGGCGACCACGCACAGTGACCGGCCCGCAGCCTCACGTGGCCGGTACGACCACATCCCGAGCGTGCGCACGACGCCGGGCCGACCGCCCGATCAAGAGCATCCCAACGCCTGTCACGCCGACTACCAGGCCGCCGAGCAGCAGCGCGCCGCTGCCAACCATCCGGGGAGCGACGCGCTTGCGGCAAGGCTTGCGGTTCGCCGCCCGGGCTTGCGCGGCGGTGATCCCACGGGGCGGGTTGTTGGGATCGACGAACGAGTCCACCCGGCCGGTGATCACGAACGCGAGCGGTGCCCCGCAATCCTGCACCTTCGGCGTGCGTACCGGCACCGTGCCGAACACGAGACCGGCCGCGGTGAGGGCGAGACAAACCCAGGCCATCCATGCCGACACGCTGACGAGGCGGTCGGGCCAGCGAGGCGATGTGGGCGCCTTCTCGTCGATGGCTGATGCATTCGGTTCGCCAGGTCCCCTCACGGAACGCGGGTCCGCAGCCAGTCGACGGTCAGCTGCATCATGCTCGAGCGGTGACCATGTAGGTAGTGGGATGCGCCGAGCTCCTCGTGATAGGTCACGTCAGCTGAGCCGGAAGCGTCGCGGATGGTTCGCGCCTGGTGGAGCCAGATCTCGGTGTCGGCGCTCGGGTGCACGATCAGCGTCGGCACCGTCCTCGGGCATGGTGTCGGCCAGCTTGGCCTTCGATGACAGGCCGGACCAGGTCGACAGCCAGCCGCGGGCAGTCATCGTGCGGGCGAGGCCGCCGTACCCGTAGTTGGCATCGAGCGGATCCGGGAAGGCGAACACCGTTCCGAGAGCACGATCGTCGGGGTCGATCGTCGGATCCAGATAGGCGGGATCGGCAAGGGTGCGGTAGATGGTGAGGTAGCGGGCGTGCACAGCCCGGCGACGCTTCTCGTTCCACGCTCGGCTGCCGCGCTCGAGCGAGACCCCGGGGTCGTCGGCAGGATCAGGCCAGTAGCCGAGCGCCGCTCGACGGTTGTCGACCTCAGCCTGCATCGACGACGGCAGGCTGACGCACCTCGGTCGGCGTCTCACCAGCATCGACTCGTCGTTCGGCCCGATGGAACACCGGGTTCGGAGGCGCTTCGAGCTCGGGCTCCTCGGCGAGCAGCGCAGCCAGCGCTGCGGCCTTGTCAGCCTCGGTGTAAGGAGCGGTGTCAGTGCACCACTCGACGAGGATCCCGTTCGGGTCGGTGCAGTACACCGAGACGCAGAACCCGTGGTCGATCTCCATCACGTCGATGCCCTGGTCGAGCCACCGTTGCCTCGCTGTCGCAATATGGTCGAGGTCAGTGGCATGGAACGCGAAGTGGTTGACCCAGATCGGCAGGCCGAGCCCTTCGGATATCGAAGGGTTGACAGTTGCGATCCGTGGATCGTGGAGATCCCAGAAGGCGATCATGCCGTCGCCACCCGTGTCATAGAAGACGTGCTTGGCCCAACCTCCTGGCGCATCGGTAGGAGCAACGACTGCCTTGACCAGCTCGAAGCCCATGGCCTCGGTGTAGAAGGCATGCGTGGCGGCGAGATCTGCGGTGGCGAGCGCCACGTGGTGAAAGCCCATCCCGCCAGCGTGCCATGCTCCGGGGGGCCGGCGGAAGGCGCGCCAGCCGGAAGCGGCGAGCGGCGCCCTGGCTCGGGGCGGAGGTGGTGCCACCTCGATGCGCTCCACTGCGCAGTTGTGGTGGTCTGGGAAGGGAACATGACCCCCGAAGGAGGCTGCCACGTCTGACATCTTGCGTCGCCGCGTCGCGGGGCGAACGGAGCGAGCGGTGGCCGCAGTGGCGGTGGGGTGGGGCTCGATCGGGGTTCTGGTCAGGTGGGTCGCCCTCCCTTCGGTCGCTCTCGTGTGGTCACGGGTGGCGATCGGGTCGCTCGGCCTTGGCCTGTGCCTCTTGATCCGGCCGGGAGATCGTGCCGCCCGCCTGTTCGGCCATCGCCCGGCGCGCACCGTGGCCACCGGGCTGCTGTTGGCCGGCCATTGGGTGGCGCTGTTCTCGGCGCTCCGGCAGGCGCCGATCGGCACTGTCTTGCTCGTGACCTACCTGGGGCCGGTGCTGGTCGCCGCTGCCGCTCCGGCCGTGCTCGGTGAGCGGGTGTCGATGCGCCTCGCCGTGTTGGTCGGGATCGCGGCGCTCGGGTGCGCATTGGTGGTCAGCCCAGTGGCCCACGGAGCTTCCGGATCAGGTCTGGCCCTCTCCGGGTTGGCGGCCGTCACCTACGCGTCACTCACCTTGCTGGGCAAGCCGCTGGCCGAGCACTACGGAGGCATGCGACTCGCGTTCCAGCAGCAGACCGTCGCCGCACTAGTTCTCGCCCCGCTCGCCGCGAAGGCGGCCTGGGGATCACCGAGGCTCTCGTGGGTCTGGTTGGTGGTCCTCGGCCTCGGTCACACCGCGATCGGGACCGCCGTGTTCTTCTCGGCGCTCGCGCGGGTCGAGGCGACAGTCATCGGCCTGCTCGGCTATCTCGAACCGGCGTCGGCGGTCATCTTCGGATGGTGGCTGCTGTCGGAGCCACCGAGTGCGTTGACCCTCATCGGTGGTGCGATGATCGTCGGCGCCGGGCTGGTCGCGCTCCGCTCGAGCTCGACCCCCACCATCCCCCCGCCGGAGGTCGCCGGTGCTGTTCGCTGAAGGCGCGTTCCTCGGAAACGACCTGCTGCCGTGGCTCGTGTTCGCGCTCGGTGCTGCGTTGTGCGTCGGCAACGTGGCGGCGGTCGTGCGGCCGCCGGACCTGTCACGGCGCCAAGCTGGTGATCTCGACCGAGCTCCGGTGGCCCGCAGCGTCGCCATGGCAGTTCTCGGACTGGTCGCGGCGGTGTGGGCACTCGCTTCGCTCTTGAGCTGACGGCGGCTTCTCGGCTGGGCTCAGGGCGGTGGCCCGGTCGGCGTAGTGGCTTGCTCCGCCGCGCCTTCGAGAGGCAACTTCATCGCCCAGTCGAGCGTGCGGGTCAGTGCCCACGTTGCGGGCCGGATGGCGACCGGCTCGATGAGCGGTAGCAGCGGAACTCGTAACTCTCGGCGAACCCAGCGCGGGAGGAGACCGAGGGCCGCGGAAGCGATCACTGCATAGGCAGGACGCGCCGCAAACGGCAACGGCGGCGATATGAGGAACCGGGCCGCGGTTCGGGCCTGCCGGCCGGCCTTGAGCCCCGGCCGCTCGACCCGCAACCATCGGTCGAGCTCGCCGACGGAGCGCAAGTGTGCGTCGCATCCGAATCGCTCCGCGACCACTGCGTTCTCGGCCACGTACCGGTCCGCCTCTTCAGCGCTGAGGGGCCGCCCGCCATAGCGCTGATATGCCCGCAGGAAGCTGTCGACCAGGGCGTGATGGACCCACGAGAGCAGATGCGGGTCATTCGCCGCGTACCGCTGACCGTCGGGCGCCCGCCCGACCACCTTTACGTGGACCCGCTTGACGGCGGCGATCGTTTCGTCGGCCTGCGCAGTCGTCCCATACGTGACCTGGGCGAGGTAGCGGGCGGTGTTCGCCAAACGGTCGAGTGGCGCGCAGCGGTAGTTGGAGTGGTCGGCGACACCGGCCATGGCGAGAGGATGCATCGTTTGAAGGAAGAGCGCCCGAACCCCCCCGACGAACATCGCGCTGTCGGCGTGGACCCGCCACGTCACGCTGTCCGGCCCGAAGAGCCCTGGATCGCCGGTGATCGGGCGGCTGAGATCTCGCACCGGGGACCGGTCGCCCGCGACCATGCCGCGAAGCGCCCGCTGCAGACTCCGGCGCAGCGCGGCGACCGAGTCGGTAGGCGTCACCGTCACTTGGGCGAACCGGTTCGGTCGGACGATCGCCCGGCACGAAGGCGAGGCGGCGCCGGTCCGTCCACTGTTGCGCTCGATCGAGCACGCCGGCTTGCCCGCCACGCAAGGCCGCCGATCGTTCCCACCGCGCCTACGATCAGCCCGAGCACGAGGAACTGCTCCCATCCTCCTCGATCTCCAG
This sequence comes from Acidimicrobiales bacterium, assembly GCA_038253965.1. Lineage (GTDB taxonomy): Bacteria > Actinomycetota > Acidimicrobiia > Acidimicrobiales > Iamiaceae > JBBSGQ01. The sequence continues at coordinate 6,702 of JBBSGQ010000095.1, forward strand.
GGTCTTGGGGTGCGTGTCCTTCTCCCGGCCTCGGGATGATGTGGGGCTTGGACCCGCCCTGCTCCTCCAACTGGCGGCGCGTGTCCTTGCGTGGGCCGTAAGACGTGGTGAAGACGGTGATCGACGTGAGCACCGCGATCGCCCCGAACAGCACGAGGCCGGCGATCCAGTACGAACGGCGCTCGGCAGCGCGTGGGTCTTGTCCGGTCGAACCGGACGACCGAGTCGTCGATGCCGCGCTCACAAGCCAATGGTCCCGCTCACGGCGTGCCACTGCCAAGTCGTCGACTGGCTCGCCGTCCACATGGTCATGGCGACGGCGCACCTGTCACGCTGAGCGCATGCAAGCCTCATCTTGGTCGCCGGGGGTCGTGATCGACGAATGGTTGAGCTGTTCGGTAGACGCGCGGTGATCGACCTGCTGGCCGGAACCGAACGGTGGCAAGGCCTCTTGCACGGTGAGCGCTCCGCAGTCGCCGCGCTGAACGCGGCCCGCATCACCGAGGCCCCCCAGCCCGGAGGCGGTGATACCCAAGGTCGTTGGGAGCTTCTCGCCAGCGCGACAGCAGTCGACGCCGCGGTGGGGCGACTGGTCGAGGGACATCTCGACGCGGTCACCATCCTCCTCGAAGCCGGGCGGGAGCCTCGCCAAGAGCGTTACGGCGTGTGGGCGTCCCGCGCGATGGGCCAGCGAGTCGTCGCCCGAGCGGAGGGTGCGGGCTGGCGACTGTCGGGTTCGATGCCGTTCTCCTCCGGCGCCGGCACCGTCGACCGCGCGTTGATCGTCGCCGACGCTGATGCAGACGGTCGAACGAGCGCTGAAGCTCGGTTGCTGGTCGAGCTGGCCACCGATCAGCCCGGTGTCAGAGCGGTGCCCGGGACATGGCCGTCGCTCGCCATGTCCGCCAGCGACAGCCTGACAGTCGAGTTGGACGGCCTGCGTGTCGAAGGCGACGCGGTGATCGGACCGCCCGGGTACTACACCGATCGGGACGGCTTCTGGTACGGGTCGATCGGCGTGGCCGCCTGCTGGGCCGGTGGGGCGGCAGCCGTCGCGAACCGCGCCATCATGTCCGCCGGCACCATCGACGATCCCCACACCGCCGCCCATGTTGGCGCGCTCCACGCTTCGGTGGTCGCGATGAGCGCAGTGCTGACGAGCGCTGCGACCGACCTCGATCGAGGCGCTCTCGCCGAGCGGTCCGATGCCGAGGCTGTCGCCCTCGTTGTCCGCCATATCATCGAGCGCGAGGCGGAGAGCATCGTCCACCACGCAGGACGGGCCGGAGGCGCCTCACTTCTGGCTCACGATCCTGAGCACGCGGGCCGTGTCAATGACGTCCTCCTCTACATCCGTCAGAGCCATGCCGAGCGCGATCTCGCCCGCCTCGGATCACTTCTCGGAGCTCGCAGTGGCCGCCTTTCGCGTCGCTGAGGATTCCACGGGTACGAACGAGGCTCGATGGCTCGACGCGATCGACCGCCGAGAGCTCGCACCACCTGATCTGGCGCCCTGGCGAGCAGCAGTCGTGGTCTCGGCCCACCCCGACGACGATGTCCTCGCCGTCGGTGACCTCCTCCGCGGGATCTCCGACATGGGAGTCCCGATCCGGTCGATGGTCGTCACCGACGGCGAGCGCTCGGCCCCGGAGTCTGCGTTCGGTTCGTCCGGGCATCTCGGCCGTCTCCGCCGGGACGAGCTGCGACGGGCCTACGAGCACCTTGGGATCGTCCCGTCGATCACGTGGTTGGCCATCCCGGATGGTCACGTGGCTCGCTACGAAGCGGGGGTGGGAAGGCATCTTCAAAACGTCGTCGCGGCCGAGATGATCGTGTTGGTGCCTTGGCGCCTGGACGGCCATCCAGATCACGACGCGGTGGGTCGGGCCGCAGCGCATGCCGCGGCCCGAGTCGGTGCAACCCTCTGGGAGTTCCCGATCTGGACCTGGCATTGGGCTGATCCCGAAACTGAGGGCCTTCCCTGGTCCCGCGCCCGACGATGGCAGTGCAGGGACCTCGTCGCGAAGCGGCAGGCCATCGACTGCTTCGCCACCCAGATCCGGCCACTCGCGGGCTCAGGGGAGACCGGGCCGGTGCTCCCGGCGAAGGTCCTCGAGCGCTTTGACCGCCCGTTCGAGGTGGTGTTCACATGAGTATCGAGAGCGGCCGCCTCCCTACCAGTTACTTCGAGACGGTGTACGAGGACGGCCTGGACCCGTGGGGTTTCCTGTCCCGCTGGTACGAGAAGCGCAAACGGGCGATCACGATGTCTGCTCTTCCTCACCCGAGCTATCGCCGAGCGTTCGAGCCGGGCTGCGCCATCGGCGTGCTCACCGGGGAGCTCGCGGATCGGTGCGGAGAAGTCGTGGCGTGGGACGTTCATCCCGGAGCGGCTGCCGAATGCGCCAGACGCTGCATGGATCTGCCCAACGTGCAGGTTGCGACGGGCGCGGTACCTGACCGCTGGCCCGACGGCGAGTTCGACCTCGTGCTCCTCAGCGAGATCGCTTACTACCTCGACGTCGGGGGGCTCGACCGCTTGATCAGAAGGGTCGGTGATTCCCTGGTCCCCGGCGGTGTGGTGGTCGCTGTGCACTGGCTCGGCGCCACCGACTACCCGCTCTCCGGTGCAGAGACCCACCGGCTCCTGGCGGCGAAGCTCGACTGGGGGCGAGTGGTCCATCACGCCGACCAGGAGTTCGTCCTCGACGTGTGGCAGCGTGACCGACCGTGAAAGCGGTAGCCGTGATCATCCCCGCTCGCAACGAGGAGGCAGCGCTGCCGGCAGCTCTGGCCGCGGTCGAGGCAGCGGCTCGAGCTGTGGACTGTCCGGTCACCACTGTCGTGGTGTGCGATACCTGCAGCGACCGCACGGCTGATGTCGCGAGCGAAGCCGGCGCGCACGTCGTCCAGACGACTGTCGGTTGTGCCGGCGGGGCGCGCCGGCTCGGGGTTTCCACCGCCACTGCGCTACTGACCAGCGTCTCCGCCACCGAGCTGTGGGTCGCCAGCACGGACGCCGACAGCATCGTGCGGGCTGACTGGTTGGCCACCCACCTACTGGCGGCCGGTGAGGGATGGCACGCCTATGCCGGTGAGGTGGTCGTGCCGGACTGGAGCGGGTGGTCAGAGGATCTCCCCGGCGCGTACCATCGCCGATCCAAGCGTCCCGGCCGCCGACCTCCGGTGCACGGAGCCAACCTCGGCATCCGGCTCGACGCTTATGAGGCGGTCGGCGGTTTCGACGCCGTGGCCTGCGGTGAGGACCAGGAGCTGGTCGATCGCCTCAGCCGAGCCGGCTACCGGGTTCTGGCGTCGGCTGATGCACCCGTGCACACAAGCGCCCGGCGAGTGGCGCGCGTCCACGGTGGGTTCAGCACTTACCTACTGAGCCTCGAGCTCGAGACTCTGCCCGAGAGGCAGACGACGGCTCGTCAGATGACAACACCATGAATTGAGCACGAATCGGCGCGAAGTGGGTACGAACGAGCGGCTCCCACCGTCCAGCGGCTCCCACCGTCCAGCGGATTCGATGTACGAAAGGTTCAGACCGATGGGCAAAAGTGACGAA
>JBBSGQ010000096.1:0-10116 GCA_038253965.1 Acidimicrobiales bacterium
CCCGATGGTCATGCGGGGCGCGCGTCGCAAGGGGGTCCGGTACTTCGGCCCGTTCGCCCACGCCTACGCGATCCGGGAAACCCTCGACCTCCTGCTGCGCACCTTCCCGCTGCGCACCTGCTCGGACAACAAGTTCGGCAGGCACGAGAAGCTCGGCCGGCCTTGCCTGCTCTACCACATCGAGAAGTGCAGCGGCCCGTGCATACGCGCTATCGAGAAGGAGCGGTACGACACGCTCGTCGGTGAGCTCCTCGAGTTCCTCGACGGCGACACCGACACCATAATCAAGCGGCTCCAAGCCGAGATGCGCGAGGCCGCCGACGAGCTGGAGTTCGAGAAGGCGGCCCGGATGCGGGATCGGCTGGTGTCGGTCCGCAAGGCGATAGAGCGTCAGCAGATGGTGGCAGATCGCGACGAGGATCTCGACGTGATCGGCCTTGCCGACGACGAGCTCGAGGCGGCTGTGCAGGTGTTTCACGTCAGACGTGGCCGGGTCGTCGGGCGCAAGGGGTTCGTGCTCGACAAGGTCGAGGACCTCTCACGGCCCGAGCTCATGGGCAACGTGCTCGAGGGCCTGTACTACGACCCACCCCCCCTCGGCCTGCCCCGGCAGGTGCTGGTCCCGGTGGAGCCCGACGACCCCGATCTGTACCGGCGATGGCTCACTGAGGTGCGGGGCACCAACGTAACGATCCGGGTGCCGAAGCGAGGCGACAAGCGGACGCTGCAGGAGACGGTCACCCAAAACGCCAAGGAGGAGTTCACCCGGCATCGCCTCCGGCGGGCCTCGGACCACAACAGCCGGGCCCGGGCGCTCAACGAGCTCCAGGACCACCTCGGTCTGCCCGACGCGCCGTTGCGCATCGAGTGTTACGACATGAGCCACATCCAGGGCTCGGACTACGTGGGCTCGATGGTGGTCATGGAAGACGGGTTGCCGAAGAAGTCCGAGTACCGCCGGTTCAAGATCCGTAGCGGTCAGGGCAATGATGACTTCGCGGCGATGGAGGAGGTGTTGACCCGCCGACTCGTCAACTACGTGCGGGATCGCCAGAAGCCGGCGTCTGAGCGAGGCAAGTTCTCCTACCCTCCGCAGCTGCTGCTGGTCGACGGCGGCAAGGGCCAGCTCTCCGTGGCGATCCGCGTGCTGGAAGAGCTCGGCCTCGACGAGGAGATCCCTACCGCCGCGCTGGCCAAGCGGTTCGAGGAGGTCTTCGTACCAGGCCAGTCCGACCCGATCCACATCCCGCGGCAATCCGAGGCGCTGTACCTGCTGCAGCGCATCCGTGACGAAGCTCACCGGTTCGCGATCTCGTATCACCGCCAGCTGCGGGGCGCTCGGATGACCACGTCTTGGCTCGACGGCATAGCGGGACTCGGACCCACTCGCCGGAGGCGTCTCGTCAAGGAGCTCGGCGGCATCAACGCGGCGCGCCGGGCGTCCCTCGAATCACTCGAGTCGCTGCCCTGGCTCCCCGATCCGGTGGCCCGCGCCGTGCATGAGAAGGCTCACCGACCTGGCTGACAACCACCGATCTGGGTCACTTGCGTACCGGGTCGGTGCTCGAACGACCCAGATCGCCGGGGTGCAGGATGCGATGCTGAGTCGATGACGGATGGCCAGCGCTCGTCTGCTGACCTCTGGGAGACCCACGCCGGCTGGTGGCAGGCGGCGTTCACCGAAGGGGCAGACCCCGAGTACACCGAGCAGATCCTGCCCCTGGCCGCCGACCTTCTGGCTGGCGCGGTGGACGTCCTCGACGTCGGCACCGGAGAGGGCCAGATCGCCCGGTTGGCCTGCGCCGCCGGTGCAGATCGTGTGGTCGGAGTAGATCCCACGCGCGCCCAGGTGTTCGAGGCGGCTCGGCGGGGAGGAGGGCCGGCGTACATACGTGCCGGCGCCAGAGCCCTTCCCCTGCTGGCGGGGTCCTTCGACGCAGTGGTCGCCTGCCTGGTGTTCGAGCACATCGAGGACGCCGATGAGGCGATCGGTGAAGTCGCACGGGTGCTCCGCCCGGGCGGCCGGTTCGTCTTCTTCCTGAACCACCCCTTGTTGCAGACACCGAGCTCGGGATGGATCGACGATCACGTCCTCGACCCACCCGAGCAGTACTGGCGCATCGGCCCGTATCTGACCGAAGACGTAGCGATCGAGGAGGTGGAGAAGGGCGTGTTCATCCCGTTCATCCATCGGCCGCTCAGTCGCTACGTGAACGCACTCGCCGACGCCGGACTCACCCTGCGGCGCATGATCGAGCCCGTTCCGCCACCCGGTTTCCTCGCCCGCGCCGCGGAGTACCAGGCGGCCGCGACCATCCCCCGGTTGCTCGTGCTGATCAGCGAGAAGGCATTGCGCTGAACGCAGTCCCCTCGTCGCATCCGGGCACGATGGGCTTCTCAGAGGGGATGGATCCGATCGAACGGTCACCGCGCTCTGCGGTGGCTGCTCGTACACTCGGCCAGTGACTGATTTCGTGGTCATCACGGGCCTCTCGGGCGCCGGGCGTTCATCGGTAGCTGACGTTCTCGAGGACCTCGGCTGGTTCGTGATCGACAACCTGCCGACATCGTTGATGTCGAAGGTGCTCGATCTGGCCCAAGCGCCGGGCTCGACGATCGAACGGGTGGCGTTCGTCATCGGCACCGGGCCCCAACAAGGCGAGTTGGAGGCACCCATCGCGCAGCTGCGCCGCGCCGGATCCCGCGTCCGCATCCTGTTCCTCGACGCGGGGACCGATGCTCTGGTTCGACGCTACGAGAGCACCCGGCGCCGGCATCCGCGCGCCGGAGCTGAGCGATTGGTGGAAGCCATCGAGCGCGAGCGCGAACTTCTCCGGCCGGTCAAGGAGGGCGCCGACGTGGTGGTCGATACGACCGCCCTCAACATCCATCAGATTCGAGACCGGATCACGGACCTGTTTGCAGTCGATGATGCTGACGGCGGGATGCAGACCACGCTGCTGTCGTTCGGGTTCAAACACGGTTTGCCGGTCGACGTCGACTTGGTGATCGATTGTCGATTCCTTCCCAACCCACACTGGGTGGACGAGCTGCGTCCACTGACCGGCAAAGACGATCCGGTGCGTGCCTATGTGTTCGACCAACCGGTCACCGAGCTCTTTCTCGAGCGTCTCACGGAGCTGTTGAACCTCCTCCTGCCGGCCTATGCGGCCGAGGGCAAGGCCTACCTGTCGATCGCGTTCGGGTGCACAGGTGGCCGGCACCGGTCGGTGGCCATCGCCGAGGAGGTGGCCTTGCGCATGCGGGCGTCGGGGGTCAAGCCCCGGATCGCCCACCGTGATCTGGCGAAGTCGTGAGAGGAGCAACGTCGCACACCGGACCGCGTGTGGTGGCGATCGGCGGCGGCCACGGCTTGGCCGCCACGCTGCAGGCGGTGCGGCAGTACGCCACTCACATCACCGCTGTGGTCTCGGTGGCTGATGACGGTGGATCAAGCGGGCGACTCCGCGAAGGGCTTTCGATGCCGCCGCCGGGTGATCTGCGCCGATGCCTCAACGCTCTGGCCGACCCCGAGTCGGCGCTGGGCGCCGCGCTCGAGTACCGGTTCCCGACAGGCGACATGGCCGGGCACGCGCTCGGCAACGTGCTCATCGCCGGGCTGGCAGAAGCCGCGGGCGGCTTCATCGCGGCCCTCGACGAGGTCGGGCGTCTCATCGGTGCGGTGGGCCGGGTCCTTCCGGCCACCACTGAGCCGGTCACCCTGGTGGCCGAGTCGAGCGCCGCCCAGTCAGTCGAGGGCCAGGTCGCGGTGCAGAACACAGCTGGCATCCGTCGCCTGGCCGTCCGGCCTGCCATGCCGATGACGCCCGTCGAGGTCGTGACCGCCATCGAGCTCGCCGATCAGGTGGTCATCGGGCCGGGTTCGTTGTTCACCAGCGTGCTTGCCGCGACGATCGTGCCTTCTGTTCTCTCTGCGCTCCGCTCGAGTCGCGCTCCCAAGGTGTATGTCTGCAACCTGCGTCCCCAGCGCCCCGAGACCGAGGGCTTCAGTGCGCTCGATCATGCCGCTGCGCTCGCCACCCATGGCGTGCCGATCGACACGATGGTCTGCCACCCCGCGCGGCTGAGCTGTCCACCCGGCGACCAGAACAGGACGCCTACGGTCCGCTGCATCGAGCGCAAGGTGGCTGACGCCGACGGCGCGGCGCACGATCCGACCAGGTTGGCCGCAGTCCTCGCCGAGCTGCTCTGAGGACCCGCAGCCAGAGGCCGGAGCAAGCGATCGAACCGCAGCCGTCAGCGAGGTGCCGGGAGACCCATGGGGTTCGGGTACGGGATCAAGGCGGCTGCGGCGATGGTCCGGGCGGCGCGGCTCGTCATGTGGACGACCCGTGCCACGTCATCTTCGCTGAGCGAGGCGTATGCCCGGATCGCGAGCTCATCGGTCCGCTCCTCGATGCGGTCTCGCAACATCGTGCCGCGTCCGCTCGGCGTACTTGCCGAGTCGAGCAGCCCTCGCCGCACGAGCCGGTCGGTGGCATCGACCCAGTCGGCCGCTGACCATCCCCGGCTGTTCTGGATGAGCTCGGCCGGCAGATCGGCTGTCGCTGCGAACAGCACATGTGCCTCACAGCCGTCGAGACCCTCGGCTACGAGCACAGAGACATGCCCGTCCCCGCGGTGCTCGCGCAACGTCGTGGCCGCTTGCCACAAGGCCTCGACCGAACCGTCCGCCAGGCGGATCTCACGGTTCGCGGAGAACAGGACGCGACCCGCACCATCCGCCGCTGCGATGCACCGGGCGAGCAAGGGCCCGAGATCTCGCGCGAGCTCGTCCGCCTCGGCTAGCAACCTCCTCAACGCGGCGGCCCCGGCGGCGGCTCGGGACTCCACGACCCGCTGCGGGGAAGCGACCCCCCAGACCGCCGGGACCGACTTGCGGACCCTGAGCGGGTGAAAGTTGAAGAACGTGGCCTCGACCACTCCCGCCGGCACGGGGCCCATCGGAGCGGCCCGGTTGGCGAAGTAGCCCGCCCAGAAGCCACGCAACCCGAGGGCACCGGGAGCGTCCCGGCACTCCGGAGCGAAATAGGTGACGGCGTTCAGATGCTCGAGCCCCTGCCAGATGGCCCGCGCTGTCGGGGGTTCCATGGACCGATCCTGCCGCCCCGCTCCTGCACCGGCACATCCGAGAATGGGGGCCAGGGAGGGGGAGCGGGTAGCTTCGCTCTCATCGGCTCAACCTCCGATTTGTGACGTCACAGGGAAGGTGCACGGGACATGGCGATTCGTGTCGGTATCAACGGCTTCGGTCGGATCGGACGCAACTTCTTCCGAGCGATGCGGCAGCAGGGCGCTGACATCGAGCTGGTCGCCGCGAACGATCTCGGCTCAGTGGAGACCATGGCCCACCTGTTGCAATACGACTCGATAATGGGTCGTTTCAACGGCAAGGTGACCGCCACTGACAAGGGGATCGAGGTGGACGGCGAGACCATCCAGATCCTCGCCGAGCGCGAGCCCGGCAAGCTTCCCTGGTCGGATCTCGGCGTCGACCTGGTGGTCGAGTCGACAGGTTTCTTCACCTCGCGCGAGAAGGCGTCCGCCCACCTCGACGCCGGCGCCCCCTTCGTCGTGGTATCTGCCCCAGCGAGCGGCGCCGATGCGACGTTCGTGGTCGGGGTCAACGACGACACCTTCGACCCAGAGGCTCACAAGGTCGTATCGAACGCGTCCTGCACCACCAACTGCTTCGTCCCGATGATCAAGGTCTTGGACGACGCGTTCGGCGTGGAGAAGGGACTCATGACCACGGTGCACGCCTACACCGGCGACCAGCAACTGGTGGATGGGCCCCACAGCGACCTGCGCCGAGCGCGCGGCGCGGCGATCAACATCACTCCTGCTTCCACCGGCGCAGCCCGGGCCACTGGGCTGGTGCTCCAGTCGATGCAGGGCAAGTTGGACGGCACGGCGCTGCGGGTCCCCGTTCCCGATGGGTCAATCACCGACTTCGTCGGCGTGCTCAGGCGCGAAGCCTCCGCCGAAGAGGTCAACGACGCGTTCCGCGCCGCAGCCGAGTCCGGACCACTGGCCGAGGTGCTCGAGTATTCGGAGGCGCCGCTCGTGTCGACCGACATCGTCGGATCGCCGGCCTCCTGCACGTTCGACTCCGGGCTCACCATGTCGCTCGGCAACCTGGTCAAGGTCCTCGGTTGGTACGACAACGAATGGGGTTACTCGAACCGACTCGTCGACATCGTGAAGGTCATCGGCTCCGCCGCGTCCGGCTCCTGACCTCGCGGTCGCGCCCGCCAAGATGACACTTCCCCAACTCGAGGACCTCGGCGACCTCGATGGCCGGCGGGTGCTCGTCCGGGCCGATTTCAACGTCCCGATCCAGGACGGCGAGATCACCGACGATCTGCGCATCCGAGCGGCCCTCCCGACCCTGCGTTGGCTGCAAGACCAAGGCGCGTCAGTCACCGCGTGCAGCCACTTGGGCCGTCCGAAAGGCGCGCCGGATCCGCGCTACTCGATGGATCCGGTCCGCGCTCGACTCGACGCGCTCGTCCCAGGTATAGAGCTCCTGGAGAACCTGCGCTTCGACCCCGGTGAGACGAGCAACGACCCCGCCTTCGTAGCGAAGTTGGTCGCGGGACAGGACGTGTACGTCAACGATGCGTTCGGTGCGTCTCACCGGGCGCATGCTTCGATCGTCGGGCCACCGCAGCATCTCCCCAGCGCTGCTGGGCGGTTGCTGGCTCGCGAGGTGGAGGTGTTGCTCGGCTGCCGAGACCATCCTCGACATCCGTTCGTCGCCGTCCTGGGCGGCTCCAAGGTGAGCGACAAGCTCGGCGTCATCAATGCCCTGCTCGCCATCGTCGACTCCCTCGTCATCGGTGGAGCGATGTGCTTCACGTTCCTCGCTGCCCAGGGCCACTCCATCGGTGCATCACTCGTCGAGATCGACCAGATCGACACCTGTCGCCAGCTGCTCGACGACAGCGAGAGCATCCACCTCCCGTCGGATATCACTGCGCTCGGGCCGGGCGGCAGCATCGGTGATCCGACTGCGGGGGGCGAGGTGCGCCAGATGGGGACGAACCTGCCTGCCGGATGGATGGGTCTCGACATCGGTCCGGGGTCCGCCGCTGAGTTCTCCGACGTCATCGGCGACGCCCGCCAGCTCCTCTGGAACGGACCGATGGGGGTGTTCGAGGATCCCCGCTTCGCCGCAGGCACCCGCACGGTGGCCGACGCCGTGGCCGACTGTCGAGGGTTCACTGTGGTCGGCGGTGGCGACAGTGCCGCAGCCGTCGCCCAATTCGGTCTGGCCGACCGCATCGACCACATCTCGACCGGTGGCGGCGCTGCGCTCGAGCTCATCGAGCAGGGCGATCTTCCAGGCCTCGCGGCCTTGCGCAGGCCACCGAACGCCTGACCCCCACCCATTCCAACCTGGAGGAGACCGTGGCCGAACGCAAGCCGCTCATATCGGGCAACTGGAAGATGCATCACACCCACTTCGAGGCCATCCAGACGGTGCAGAAGCTGTCGTATCTCCTGATCGGCGCGGACTATGCGATCGTCGACGTGTCGATCCACCCGCCCTTCACCGACCTCCGGTCGATCCAGACCGTGCTCGAGAGCGACGAGATCCCCATCGCTCTGGGCGCGCAGCACTGCCATTGGGAGGACAAGGGTGCCTTCACCGGCGAGGTCTCACCGACGATGCTGGCCAAGCTCAACGTTGCCTACGTGATAGCCGGCCATTCCGAACGGCGCGAGCTGTTCGACGAGACCGACGAGATGGTGAACGCCAAGGTGAAAGCCGTCCTGAACGCCGGGATGACCCCGATCCTGTGTTGCGGCGAGACGCTCGACGAGCGCGAAGCGCAGAGCACGCAAGACAAGGTTTCCCGTCAGGTGCGAGCCGGCTTGGACGGACTCAGCCCGGAACAGGTCGCCGGGTTGGTCGTCGCCTACGAACCGATTTGGGCGATCGGCACCGGGCGGACGGCGAGCGCAGAGGATGCGCAGTCAGTCTGTTCGTTGGTGCGAGAGATCGTCTCCGAGGTCGCCGGTGCCGAGGCAGCAGCAGGGGTCCGGGTGCAGTACGGCGGCTCGGTCAAGCCATCCAACGCCGCCGAGCTCATGGCGCAGCCCGACATCGACGGTGCGCTCGTCGGCGGCGCGTCGTTGGTGCCCGACGACTTCGCGGCGATCGTGCAATACAGCAATAGGCCCTGACGGCCCGTCAGGATGACCCACATACGGCAGGCTCTGCTGCGATGTGATGCACATGAAGTGAACATTTTGCCCACTGCTCGTTCTGACCAACCGCTCACTTTGTTTAGAGCGATGCTGCAAGATATGCGTCACGCGGACTCCGCCACCGCCAACGTAACGCGATCTGCTACGTTCACGGCCGGTTTACCTTCCGCCAACCCGGGCAAGCTTGTCATCGGTTCGCTAGCCAAGGTAAGCCATGGGTTCCACTCGGTACCTGCGACATCGGGCTAGCGAGTGGCCTGGTCACTCAGCTTCCAAGGTCAGAAATCAATCTGTTACTCCATCAGGAGGTTCGCTCGGTGAGAGTCTCGTCCCGGAGCACCAAGCTCCTAGCCCTTCTTCTCGGTATGACGCTGTTCGCAGTGGCATGTGGCAGCGACAAGAAGAGCGACAAGAGCAGCAAGTCGTCGAGCAAGGGCGAGACGACTACTGCGCCAGTGAATGTGCCGGCGGGGGGGACGCTCGTCATTGGAGCTGAGCAGGAACCGGACTGTGCTGACTGGATGGGAGCATGCGGCGGGTCGAGCTGGGGCTACTGGATGATGCAGGTCGGCACCATGCCGCGCGCCTATGACGTGGTGAAGGGGAACGGCAAGTACGTCAACAAGCCGAGCATCCTGCTGAAGGGCGAACCGAAGCTCGAGACCTCACCGAAGCAGAAGGTCACCTATGAGATCAGTGACAAGGCAGTGTGGGATGACGGCCAGCCGATCACCTCGACCGACTTCAAGTACACCTGGGATCAGATCGTCAAGGGCAAGGACATCTACGACCGGACCGGCTACCAAGACATCCAGTCGGTGGACGCCTCCGACCCGAAGGTTGCAGTCGTGACATACAAGACCACCTACGCCGACTGGCGAAGCCTGTTCGGCGGCGGCTTCGGCATCTTCCCGAGCCACATCCTGAAGGGCAAGGATCGCGACGCCACCATGAAGAACGGCTACACGTTCTCGGGCGGCCCATGGACGATCCAGAAGTGGGAGAAGACCAACCAGATCACGATGGTCCCGAACGCCAAGTTCTGGGGAAAGAAGCCAAAGCTTGACAAGGTGATCTTCAAGATCCAGGCCGACACGTCCGCCGAGTTCACTGCGTTCAAGTCCGATCAGGTCTCCATGATCTACCCCCAACCGCAGCTCGACGCGGTGGACCAGATCAACGCTGGTATCCCGAACACGCAGAAGGTGATCTCAGCCGACACCGGAAACTTCGAGTCGCTGTGGTTCAACAACGGCAAGGCTCCGTTCGACTCCAAAGCGGTGCGCAAAGCGGTGGCCTACACCATCGACCGCAAGACGCTGGTGGAGCGGCTGTTCGGCAAGCTCGGCGTGAAGGAGCCGCTCAATGTCGTGAACGCCCGGATCGTCTCGGATTACTCGGACACGAACGCGTTCTCCGACTACACCCCGAACAAGGGCAAGGTCGACAGCCTGCTGACCGGCGATGGATACAAGAAGGGCTCCGACGGCATCTATGCCAAGGGTGGCAAGAAGCTGACCTTCACTGTTCGGTCGACGGCAGGCAACAAGCGCCGTGAGCTCACCGAGCAGGTGATACAGCAGCAGCTCAAGGCGGCCGGCATCGACATGCAGATCAAGAACTCCGAAGCCGGCGATCTGTTCGGCAGCATCTTGCCCAAGGGTGACTTCCAAGCGGGCATCTACGCTCAGGTGCTGACCGGGTTGACGCCGGGCAACTGCACGATTTTCTGCTCAGGTAACATTCCCAAGGCGCCCGACTTCTCCGGCAACAACTGGACCCGTACCGACGTGCCGGGGCTCGACACCTTGCTCAAGAAGGTCGACGGTGATCTCGACGACAGCGCACGCAAAGAAGCAGCGAAGAAGGCCGACAAGA
>JBBSGQ010000097.1:0-10083 GCA_038253965.1 Acidimicrobiales bacterium
CGGGACGGGGACTCTCGGGCGCTACCTGGTTACCGCGTTGTTGGCCGCCGATCACCAGGTCCGCGTCGTGTCACGGACCGGCAAGGCGACCGCCCGCCCGCGGAAGTTGTGACAGGCGACGTGCTTCGGACGGACCTCAGGCCGCTCTTCGACGGTGCGGACACACCCCTTGTTGCGCGAGCCGGTCGGCCGAGCGCGCGTCGGGTTCACGAACTCGGATCTCGAAAGCGTCCGCGTAGTCGTAACGCTCGCCGAGGAGCGGCTCCTCGACCGGCATGGGCACGCGGCGTACCCGCGGGGCGTTTTGATCTCTCATCTCGTGTCTTCCCCGCGGATGGCGCCACGAGCACTGAGAGACCTGATGGCTGGAATGAAGAACTTGTAGACGGTCCGCACGGACCAGGCCGGGAGCTGGGGATGGCGCTCTTCCTGCCACACTCTCGCCCTGCGGTGCGGTTTGACGACGAGCTGCAGGCCGAGCTGCATGAATGGTGAGGGGTGGTAGTTCGCCGGGGGCTCTGTGGTGTGGAGCTCGATGCGGCAGAGATGCTTGGTGTTGATGAAGCCGTACTGGTTGGGGCTGACCAAACGCGCGGGTGCGCCGTGGTCGCCGTCGAGGGGTTGGCCGTCGAGTCGCTCGGCGATGAGCACGTCGTCGGTCAGGATGTCCTCGAGTAAGGCGATGGACCGGTAGCGATCGAGGCCTTCGAAGACGAGATGGGTGACTCGCGTACCGGGCTTTAGCGAGGGTTCGATCAGCTTGCGGTAGAAGGTCTCGAACCCGACGCCTTCCCAGTGCAGGTTGGTGGCGGACCACCCGGCCACACAATGGAAGTCGGCGGTGATCTCTCGGCGGGGAAGCGAGGCGAGGTCGGCGAGTGGCACCACGACTGTGGTTGCGACGGCGCCGCTGATCTCGATGGCGGGCTCGACGGGAACCGTGGGAGGCGGAAGGTGCAGGTGCGTGCCGAAGCGCGGGAACCCGCCAACGGCGCGTTGGCCGGGGGGCAGCGTCACGTCGGTGCGTCCTGAGCGGCTTCCGACGGAGCGCCCGAGAGCCAGTTGTGTTCCATTTCTTGCATGATCTGCGGGTAGACGATGAGGTATCGGAACGGCTTGATCGCTGCCATGTAGGCGGCTCCGAGCAGGCCGTTCGGCTTCACGTAGACGGCCATCTGGGCCCGGAAGCCGCCGGTCGCGTCGGGTACCCATCCGAGGTGCAGGACGCCGTGCATGGTCCGGTTGGCGGCCTCGATGGCCCACTCGTCGTCGGTGACGTACAGCGAGGTGAACGGGAGCGCGTCGGGCTTCGGACCGGACGGGCCGTTCCGCAGATCCTCCGGCAGCCGGTCGAGGAGTCTCGGCACCGTGGCGCCCGGGCCGGGGTCCGGGTTGTCCAACCCGAACAGCACTCCCAGCTTCTCTCGGATGGCGAAGAGCGTGCGGGCGGCGAAGAAGGCGCTGTGTAGCGGGTCGTACGCGGCGAACATGTCGACGAGCCGTGGAAAGTCCCCGGGGCCGCCAACCACCGGGAGGGCCCACAGATCCTCGAGCCGGAAGTCGCGAGTGAGGTCGTGGATGCGCCATGGCCGGGAGGTGTGTTCGGCGTTCGGGAGTTTCATGCTGACCCTCCGTCCATACGGTAGCGTATGGATAGAGGTTAGGCATCCTCGGTGCGCGGGGTCAAACTCGTCGAAGGGCGATACTGATCGACATGGCGCTTACTCGCACGCCACCGGACAGCTGGGTCGGCGAAGGGCTTCGGGCGCTCGCCGGCGGCGGCCCCGGCGCGGTGCGGATCGAGGCGCTGGCCAAAGCGCTCGGTGTCAGCAAGGGGGGCTTCTACTGGCACTTCAACGACCGCGACGCTCTGCTCGACGAGATGCTCGACGCGTGGGAGCGGGTGAGCATCGACGAAGCGATCAAGCGCGTCGAAGGCAAGGGTGGCGACGCCAGGGCGAGGCTGCAGCAGCTCTTCTCGCTCGCTTCCTCGAGCGGTGATCTTGGTCGGGTCGACCTCGCGGTGCGGGACTGGGCCCGACGCGACAAGAAGGTCGCCCGCCGCCTCCGACGGGTCGACAACCGACGGATGGAGTACCTGCGCTCGCTCTTCGGCGCCATCTGCACCGACGACGACGACGTCGAAGCCCGCTGCCTGATCGCCATGGCGCTCTACATCGGCAGTCCCTTCCTGGCTGCCGATCACGGCAGCCGCAGCCGGGCAGACGTGCTGAAACTGGCGCTGCGGCGGCTCCTCGCCTGACACCCGTTACCACCTCATGGTGCCCGGCCGTCGGTCGATCGTGACCGCTCGTCGCCGCGAGATGAGGGACAGGTAGCCGCACGCCAAGGAACTGTGCACCATCCCGCGGCGTCGCCGTGCCGGGGCCGAACGTGCAGCTGAGTCGTGAGGGGAACGTCATCGGGCTCGAGACGTCCGCCCGGTTGGGAGATCGAGGAGCCTCGATGCCTGACGAAGCATGATCGGCAACACTCGGCGGTGCATCACGGACACTGGTGGCCAGATGAGAGCCGCGATCTGCCTGTCGTAACGGGCGAACAGGGCGACTGACACCTGGCCCTCCTCGACGCGCACGACAGCATGAGCCGTCATGAACCACGAGGATGTCTCGATCCTGATCCAGTCGTCGCCGCGGTCGGCGATCTTCCAACCCTGTACGTAGTCGCGCGATGGCCGCGGCCCGAGTCGTACGCCGAGCAGCCGCCAGAGCACGGGCGCACAGCGACCCGTGGCACTCTCCTCGAGCGCGGCGCGGACCCATTCCTCGGGTGATCCATTGCCGGCCCCGCTTGCCACCAGTGTCACGGTGTCGACGTAGTCGGGATCCGCGAACGTGCCGAGGGACACTATGGCCGCGGGGACGTTCGTCAGTCCGACCGCGGTGAGCACAGTTTGGTCTCGCATCCGTGGTCCTCTCTGACTTCGGCTTCTCCACTAACATACCTACATGAATGTACGTCACTCTCACAAATCGTTTCGGTCATGGCGGGTGCGGGCCCGGCACTCGCTCGCTCTGCCGCCGCCAGGCGGTCCACGGGTGGGTGGCCGAATGACGATCGGCGACGGCCGTGATGGGTGACCACGCATGAAAACCGTGCCCAGGTTGACGCAGGCGGAGCGACGCCTCCGCACTCGAACTGCGCTGCTGGAGGCTGCAGCACGCGGCCTCACCCGCCACGGCTACAGCAACCTGGTGCTGGAGCACGTGGCGAGCGACGCCGGGTATACGCGTGGAGCTCTCTACCACCTCTTCGCCAGCAAGGAGGACCTGGCGCTTGCCGTACTCGCGTGGGTTGAGGAGACCTGGTGGGCAGAAGTTGGGGGCCTATTCGATGACCAGGCGGACCCTGCCAGTGCGCTCATTGCCGTAGCACGGGGTCATGCCGTGTATTGCCGGCGCGACGTGGCTCGGGTGATCATGACCCTGCGTATCGAGTTCGGCGGTGCAGACCATCCCGTTGGGCGCGTGGTGCGGGAAGGTCTGAATCGGGTGGTCGACGAGACGGCGCGACTGATCGCCTCAGGCCGTAGGAACGGATCGATCCCGCCGGGACCGCCTACGCGCAAGCTTGCGCTCGCTCTCACCGGCGCCCTCGAAGGCTCGATCATCAGCGTGGCTGGTCAGGCACCGCACGATGAGGTGATCGCAGAGCGAGTCACCCGAGGCGTTCTTGGACTCCAACCGGCGAACTCGGTGGGTTGTTTGGCGGTGATGTCGCCGGATTGACCCGCCCATGATGGATGCCTAGCGTCGTGTCTATACGCTACCGTATGGACGGAGGGGCGCGAATGTCGAACCGGTTCAGGAACCAGGCCGAGGCGCTGAGGTCACTCCTGCAGCTGTCGGCGTCACCGGTGGCGATCGCATTCCACTCCGTGCCTCCGGACGAGCCCGATTGGTTCGACGGGCCGGTCCCGCCGCGGGCCCCCGATGGGCGTACCGGGCGAGTGCCGGCGGGTTGCGTGTTCTGGATGCACGGCACCGACCGACGGTTCGTGACGGTGGCCGAGGACCACGCCAACTGCAGTGTCGGCAGCTACACGCACGGCTTCTTGTCACTGGCCGACGCCGCGACGCGCGGTGATGTCGCGGCGATCGTCGAGGCAGGCTGGGTGGCCGAGGAGGACTTCGCCGCGATCCCCTCCGTCGAATCGACGCCCGGCGCGGTGAGCTACGAGCCGCTCGCCGGTGCCCAACACTGCGACGTCGTGTTGGTGCGTGTGCACGCGGCCGGGCTCATGACGCTGCTCGACGCGTGGCCGGAGCTGCGCATCGAGGGCAAGCCCCAATGCCACATCGTCGCCCTCGCCCACCAGCACGGCCGGGTCGCGGCCAGCGTCGGGTGTGCACTGTCCCGAGCCCGCACCGGCATCCCCGTCACCGAAGCGACCGCCGCCATCCCCGTCGCCCTGGTCGACATGCTCGTGGAGCGACTCGCGCGCGCCGCCGAGGCGAACGCGGCGGTCGCTCGCTACGCCGGTGCCGACGCCGCCCGGTTCGCGGCGATGTCGTGACCGTGCCAGCGCAGGCCCTGTCGGACCGTGACATCGGATGGTTGCGGTACCTGCACCGCAAGGTGACCACGCCCGACAGCTGGGAGCGCGACGGCCGCCCGCACGAACACTGGGACAACCTCTCGGATCCGCCGATGCTGTGCTGGCACCGGTTCGATCTCATCGACTCCACCTACGCGGTCGCCATGATGGCCGACGTCACCCCGGCATGGCGCGAGGTCTACGCCCGGATCCTCGACGAGCTCATCTTCCGCCACACCGGCTGGTGGGCAGCCGAGGACTGGCTCACCCAGATCGGCCACGACCCCGACCGCGCCAACTACCCGGACCTGTACCGACTGCTCATCCCCGATCACCTGTGGGGCGACTACGACGTGCCCGGCTGGACAGCCAACGGGATCGAGCCGTGGGGCCTGCAAATTGACCCGATCGGCGCCGACGGCAACCTCTTCTTCAAAGGCTTCTTCCTGCTGATGCTCGGACTGCATCTGCGAACCACCGGCGACGACCGCTGGAACCAGCCCTTCGACATCGTGCGCGACGGCGAGAACACCTTCACGTGGTTCCACACCGCCATCGCCGAGCACCTTCACCGCCAGTGGACCGACGCACCCGCGGGCTGCCACTGCGAGAACACCAAGGTGTGGCCGTTCTGCTTGGCCGGCGCCGGTCTCGGCCTCCAACTGCACGACCTACTGCGAGGCACCGACCACCACGCAGCGTTCGACCGGTGGTGGACCGACACGTGTCGCAGCAAGTACCTCCACCTCGATCGCGACGAACTGCCGATCGCGGTGACCCTCTACTACGACCCGATCCTCGACGTGCACCATGAGATCCCGGTGATGGTCGGCATGGTTCCGGCGCTCTACCTCGCGCCGCAAGTCCCCGATGACGCCCGACGACTCTTCCAAGCCGGCGTGACCCAGCTCGGGCAGTGGGAGCCAACCGCCCCGCTCGCTCCCCCAGGCCCCCGCCCGTCCGCCATGAACCTCTGGCTCGCCAAGGAGTGGGGCCTTCACTCCCTGGCCGAGGCGCTCGCCACCGCAGCCGACGATCACTACCAGCCAACCTGGGACACCGCTCGAGGCGAGTTCACGTGGGGCTTCCAACTCGACGAAACCCACCCCCGCGGCCAGTACAACGGGACAATGGCAGCCGCGCAGGTAGCCACCAAAGGATCCTGGTGGCGGTTGGCGAACGTCGGTCCCGGCGACCGCTTCAGCGAACCGACAGTCACGGGTGTCGACTTCCCGTCCGTTGCGCTGCGCGAAGCCGCTGGAACCGAGCCGACGCCACCCTCACTGTCACCCCCGTCGGCCTCGGCGGTGCAGCGCGCCACCGGACATCGTTCCGCGTCACCAACGCAGGCGACCCGACCCGCTGGACCGCGGACGGGCCCAACGCCGCCGAGGTGCGGCTGCGACCCGACGGAGCCGACCTCGAAGTCGAGATGCCTGTCCGGGGCCAACCAGTGTTCCTACGCGGTCCCGGGCCGGGAAGACCCGCCCGTAGCAAGTCCTGACGAGCCATCGACCAGCGGTCGGACGGATCATGTCTCGGACCTGGGACGAGGAACTCGGGTTCTCCGCGGCAGACAGCGAATCGGATCCGGTGGAGGTCTTGGTCTCTGTCGCACTGGGCCACGCCCACTATTGCCGACGCCATGACGACATCGCCCGCGGGATGAAGCGCTCAATGTGGAGTACACAGCACGAGAGGCTGAACAGGGACAGGTTGCAGCTCAGCGACGAGTTGGTCGGCAGGATCAGCCGCCTCGTGTTGCTCGGACGGCGCGCCGGTCAGAACCCGCCTGGGCCACCGTCGAAGGCAAGGCAAGAGGAATCGTCGGGGCGCTTGGAGGGCCTGGTCATCTGGATATCGAGCCATACACCGCACGACCGACAAGATGGCCGAACGTCTCGTGGAGGGCTGCCCGGAGTGCCCAGTGGCGCTGGCGCACCCGCCGAACAGTGACGGCGGCGCAGTCGACCATCGCGACTTAGCGAGGTCGACGACCAATCCCAGAAGGCACTGAGGCCGTTGGCAGCGCCCGCCGGGCTCACGCCGCCCGGGTCGCGATTGTGCCGACTTCGATGCCACGCGCTGTCGGCCCGTTCGCGGCGGCGAGTGTCGTCGGTAGCGGCGTCGGCCATCTCCGCGACACGCCAGCCGAACGGGTTGTACACAGCGGGGTCGTCGATGCGCATGAGAGCCTCCAGGCTGTCGTGTCTCCACGCCACGACGAACGGCAGACCACAGTGGAGCGCTTCCAGCAACAGTAGGCGGTGGTCTCTCTACGGTTGCCTGACACGCGCGGACGTCCCTCGAAGGAGCAGTCATCATCGTGATCCCCGCGACGCTGTTCACCTGGATCGGCGGCACGAGCATCTCGATGCTCGCCGACAGTTGACGGGTGGGACGCCAGAGACCAAACGTCCTTCTCTGCGCGGCAAAGTAGAGAACCTGTCGGCGGCTGGGCCGGGATCGCGCTTTGGCACGCCTCCCATCAGCTGGCTGCCGTGGCGGAGCGAAGTATGCCGACGAGATCCTGTACGACATCGCCGAACGCGGCCGCCGACGGGCGGGAGTAACCGACGATGATTCCTTGCTCGTGGGCGCCAGGCTGATGCCAGTGTGAGCCGAGGTATGCCAGCGCGACGCCATGCTTCTCGGCTGTGGTGCGCACCTCGTCTTCGGTGGTCGCCGCGCTCGTGAGGTAGAGAAGCAAGTGGAGACCGGCCGCGATTCCAGTCGGCTCGAGCAACGGCACAGCCTCGGACAACGCGGCGATCAACGTGTCGCGGCGGGTCCGATACCCAACTCGCAAGCGGCGAAGGTGACGATCGAGCCGGCCGCTGGTGAGCAGCTGTGCGAGTACGAGTTGTTGCAGGGCCGGTGGAGTGGCACCGCCGTGACGGTTGGCCTCGATGACTGGTTCGACGAGTCTTGGCGGGAGCACGAGCCATCCGACCCGGATCCCAGGCGCGAGTGTCTTGCTTGTCGTCCCGGCGTACACCACATGCCCCGGGTCCAAGCCCTGCACGGCGCCGACCGGTTGCCGGTCGTAGCGGAACTCACCGTCGTAGTCGTCCTCGACCACCACCCCATCGTTGCGCTGCGCCCACTTGACCAGTTGTGTGCGTCGCTTCGGCAGCAGGGTGACGCCTGTCGGGTACTGGTGGGCGGGCGTCACCACCGCGACCAGTGCGGAGGCGTGTTCGAGCGCGTCGACTTGCGCGCCGTGCTCGTCCACCGGCAACGCCGCGACAGAGAGGTCTTGATCGCCAACGATGGCGCGGTGCGCAGGCAGACAGGGATCTTCCATCGCGACGGTGTCGACGCCCATCGAGCGGAAGGCCCGCGACAGCAGCGCGAGGCCGTGGGCGAACCCGGCGCAGATCACGATGCGCTCTGGCGTGGTGACCACACCGCGGGCCCGTCCGAGATAGGCGGCGAGCGCGGCCCGCAGTTCTGGCGTCCCGCGTGGGTCGCCGTAGTCGAAGGCGTCGTCCGGCGCGGTGCGGAGTACCGCCCGTTCCGCCCGAAGCCACTCGGTTCGCGGGAACGTGGCGGCCAGATCGAGCAGCCCGGGCCGAAGGTCGACGCGCACGCGCGGCGAACGTTCCCGACTGTGCTGTTGTGCCGGGGTGGCCACGGCGGCATCAGCCACGACCGTGGCGGCTCCGGGCCGTGTGAGGACATACCCCTCAGCCAGAAGCTGCGCATAGGCCTCGACGACCGTGCCTCGAGACACGTGGAGATCGTGCGCCAACGCGCGGCTCGACGGTAGGACCGTGCCCGGCGCGAGCCGGCCGTCGTGTACCGCGTCCCGCAGCGCGCGCTCCAGCGCCGCCCGTCGGCCGCCGGGTTGGGCAAGGTCCAGGTCAAGGTGCAGATCCCGCGAACTGGTCCAGGAATGTCGCACCGAACTGGATCTTACGAATGAACCGGTTTGGGCGCACACTCGGAGCATGGACTCATCGACGCGACAGGAGCCAGGATCAACGCGCCGCGTCCGTCGCGCCATCGCCAGGCATTCGTTCTGCATCCTCGCGACCTCATCGGCCACCAACCGGCCGCACGGGGTTGGCGTGCTGTACGCGGTGGTGGACGGCGTCCTGTACGTGTCGACGCTGGAGGGCAGCAAGAAGGCGCGCAACATCCGCGAGAACCCGCAGGTCGCGGTGTGCATCCCGGTGCGGCGCTATCCGGTGGCGCCGCCCTTCCTGGTGCAGTTCGGCGCCATGGCGGAGATCTTGTCCGCCCAGGACCCGACGATCGTCGCGCTGCTCCAGGCCCGCCGGCTCAGGAAGATCACCGGCCACGGAGCGCTCGACGATCCCGGGGCGTGCATTCTGAGAATCACCCCCGCCCGGAGAGTCTTCACGTACGGCATCGGTGTCCCGTTGCGCACGTTGCTTCGCGATCCGACCCACGCGGATCGCACGTTCGACCTGGACGTCTCGTGACATGAGCTCGACAAGCGCAGAGGACGTCTTCGACGTCATCATTGTCGGCGCGCGGTGCGCGGGGGCTTCCCTCGCCACGCACCTCGCGCAGGCCGGGCTGTCGGTCGCGGTACTCGACTCCGCCCCCCTGCCGTGCGACCAGCCCGCGTCGACCCATCTCATCCAACCACCCGGCATGGACGAACTCGACCTGCTCGGAATCGGCGATCAGGTCCGAGAACTCACACCCGCATTGCACACCGTGCGGATGCGATTCGACGATCACGCCACCGAATTCTCCTACGGTCCCGAACGAGCGGCGCACTGCCTGCGACGAACCGCGCTCGACGGACGCCTCCAATATATCGCCGGCGAAGCCGGCGCGTCCCTCAGAGCCGAAACCCGGGTCGTCGGCGTCCTGCGAGCAGCCGACGGGCGGGTCAACGGGGTCGAAGCACGACAGCGCGGCGGCGAGCCTCAACGCCTGTTGGCGCCGCTGGTGGTCGGCGCCGACGGCCGGCACTCCAGCATCGCCAAACTCGTAGGAGCAAAGGAATACCTCGGCTACGACGCGCCCCGCGCTTGCTACTGGGCCTACTGGCGCAGACCAGCGTCGTGCGATCCGCACCTCATCCACAACTGCTTCACCGCCGACGACGAGCGCGTTGTATTCCCCACCGATGGCGACCTCCTCCTCATCGCCACCGCACCGCCGGTTGAACCGGCGCGCGCCTGGCGCGCCGACCACACCGCCGCCTACGTCGCCGACATTCGGACCTACCCACCCATCGCGACGCTTCTCGACAGCGACGAACCCGTCACCGAGGTCCGCGGCGTCGTCAAGAACCGGTACTTCTTCCGCAGTTCCGCCGGGCCAGGGTGGGCGCTGATCGGCGACGCCGGACACCACAAAGACTTCATCGTCGGCCTCGGGATCTCCGACGCACTTCGCGACGCCCGCCACCTGGCCGTCGCCATTCTCGAGGGGCATCCAACCTCCGTGGAGCGCTACTGGCGGCAACGAGACGTCGACCGGAGCTCTTCCACTGGAGCCGTGATCTTGGAGCCGCCGACCACGTCAACTCCCTCGAACGA
>JBBSGQ010000098.1:0-10009 GCA_038253965.1 Acidimicrobiales bacterium
CCCGTGGGTGATGTGGCCCCCCTGGTCAAGCCGCATGCCGAGAGCGGTATCGCCCGGTTCCAGCACCGCCAGGTAGACGGCGGTGTTCGCGTTGGCCCCCGAGTGGGGCTGGACGTTGGCGTGGTCTGCACCGAAGAGGGCCTTGGCCCGCTCCCTCGCCAACTCCTCCGCCTGGTCGATGATCTCGTTGCCGCCGTAGTACCGCTTGCCCGGATAGCCCTCGCTGTACTTGTTGGTGAGCACCGAACCGGTGGCCGACAGGACCGCTGGCGAAGCGAAGTTCTCCGAGGCGATGAGCTGCAGGGTGGTGTTCTGTCGATGCAGCTCGGATTCGATCATCGAGAACAGCTCCGTGTCCGGGTCGGCGGGCCAGTTGCTCATGCTCGACACCCTAGGTGCGCCCGGCGCGATGGTTACGGAGGCTCGCGACTCGAGCGACGGATCGCCCTGCGGCGTCGGCACGGTCGTGCTCGGACGCAGTATCGACTGGGGGCCGCGCTATCGGTTCGTCCCCCGAGGGGGAAAGCGAACCAGGGCCCGCACCGGACGCGGGCCCCGGTCCACTGAGTCCCTATCGGCCGGTTCGCCGCCCTATACAAGGATTACTTCGAGCGGACGCCGCCACGACTTCTGTCGAGCTCGAGTCCTTAGCTGGCGAACTTCCGCTTTGCCCTGGCCGCGAGGCCGGGCACGAGGGAATCGAGGTAGTCGTCCTGCGCCTCGGGATCGGCGAATCGCTCCTCCAGAGCGGCCAGCTGGTCGATGCGGCGCTGGTGGCGGCCACCCTCGTAGTCGGTGGCCAGCCACAGCTCGACGATCTCGATCGCCAGTCCGTCGGCCACGATGCGCGCGCCGAGCGACAGCACGTTGGCGTCGTTGTGCTGGCGGGACATGCGCGCCGTGTAGAGGTCGTTGCACAGCGCCGAGCGCACCCCCCGCACCTTGTTCGCCGCGAGCTGCTCACCTTCGCCACTGCCGCCGATCACGATGCCCCGCTCGGCATCGCCCCGGATGACCGCTCTGCCGACTGCGGCACAGAACGCGGGATAGTCGACTGGAGCCTCACCGTCGGTGCCGAGGTCGACGACATCATGGCCGAGGCTCTCGAGCCTGTCAGTCAGATGCTCCTTCAACGCGAAGCCGGCGTGGTCCCCCCCAATTGCGATCCGCATGTCAGACGGACCGTTCCACCGGGACCGGACCCCACAACAGGCCGACGAGGCGCGAAACCAGATCCTCGAGCTCTGCTGCGGTGGCTGCATACACGCGAGCCGACCGTCGGAAGGGGTCCGCCACGTCGTCATCGGCCGACTCACCGAGCAGGTCGAGCGAGTTGCGCCCACGGCAGGTCATCGCCATCCACTCCTCGACCGGTTCCCGTCCTCGAGGGCCGACCGACTCGCCTCGACGAACCAACTCCTTCAGCGTGAAGGTATGGCCGAGCGAATCGGGCGCCAGCACGATCGCCTCGCGGGCGTGAAGACGCTCCATGCCGATCACCAGATCGGCGGCTCTGACCATCTCCGCGTCGATGATGCGGCTGCGGTGGGTGGAGAGATCGATACCCATGCCGGCCAGCGTCTCGATCGCCTCCTCGGTGGCCGGCCGACCGTCGAACAAGATCCCAGCGGAGGAGACATCGAGATCGATGTCCTCCTGCGCGGCGCGGTGACGCAAGAGGGCCTCAGCCATCGGCGAGCGGCAGATGTTTCCCGTGCAGACCAAGAGGACGTCGATGCGCCCGATCGTAGTTCGGGACCTTGCGGCCTCCCGGCGCACAGTCGGTCCCGCCGGGGGCGGTGTTGACCCGACGGTCGAGCCCGCGCCAGCGTTGGGCATGACCGCTGCGCTCGACCCTCGGCTGCCCGTGATCATCGGCGTCGGCCAACACAACCAGCGGGTTGACCGAGACGATGAACCGCTCGAGCCGACCGCCCTGATGGTCGCCGCTCTGCGTCTGGCCTCGATCGACGCCGGGACCGCCGATGCCGGCGGCCTGCTGGGGGGCGCAGACACGGTGGCTGTGGTGAGCGTGCTGTCGTGGCGGTATCGAGACCCGGGCGCGCTGGTCGCCGAGCAGGTCGGTGCCAGACCCCGGCGCACCATCTACACCTCGGCGGGTGGCAACTCGCCACAAGCGCTGCTCAACCAGACTGCCCTCGACATCCAGGGCGGCCGGGCCGACCTGGTGCTGCTGTGCGGGGGCGAGGCGTGGCGCACACGCATGGCCGCCCGCCGGCTCGACCAGCGGCCGGACTGGACGGTACAGGACGATGATGTCGCTCCCAGCGAGGTGCTCGGCCACGACGAAGCGATGAGTCACCCGGCCGAGCAAGCGCAAGGCGTCTTCATGCCGGTGCAGGTCTACCCGATGTTCGAGAACGCGCTGAGGGCTGCAGCCGGCCGGTCAGTCGATGCTCACGGTGCACTGATCGCGGACCTGTGGGCCCGGTTCAGCGACGTCGCCGCAACGAACCCCCACGCCTGGATCCAGCGCGCCTTCACCCCAGCAGAGATCGCCGCACCGGCCCCGGACAATCGTATGATCGGGTTCCCCTACACCAAGCGCATGAACTCTAACAACGCCGTCGAGCAGTCGGCTGCGGTCATCGTGTGTTCGGTCGAGCGCGCCCGATCACTTGGAGTTCCTCCGGACCGGTGGGTCTTCCCCTGGGCCGGCAGCGACGCCCACGACACGTCGTTCGTGTCACACCGCAGAGATCTCTACTCCTCCCCCGCGATCCATGCCGGCGGGCGCGCCGCGCTCGCCCTCGCCGGTGTGGACGTCGACGATCTCTCACACATCGACCTCTACTCCTGCTTCCCGAGCGCTGTCCAGATCGCTGCCGCAGAGCTCGGTCTGGGCCTCGACCGGCCACTCACCGTCACAGGCGGCCTGTCCTTCGCCGGCGGCCCGTGGAACGACTACGTGATGCACTCCATCGCGACCATGGCGGAGCGGCTGCGGGGAGACGCCGGCGCAGTCGGTTTCGTCACCGCCAATGGCGGTTTCGTGACCAAGCACGCGTTCGGCGTGTACTCCACGACCCCGCCCCAGGCCACCGGCCGATTCGAGTGGGCTTCACCCCAGGCTGAAACGGACGCATCGACGACACGCTCTGTGGTCGAGGACTGGGAGGGTCCGGTGACCGTGGAGACCGGCACTGTGATGCATTCGCGCGAAGGTGAACCGGAGAACGGTGTGTTGGCTCTGCTGCTCGACGACGGCCGGCGAGCGTGGGGTACCACCCAGGATCGCGATGCGCTCAAGCTGATGATGACCGAGGATCTGGTCGGCCAACCTGCACATCGAGCCGCAGGCGGGTCGATCGCCTTCGTCTGAGCGCACGAGCCGCGACGACTCCGCTATCGCCGAACTTCGACTTCTTCGCCGGCCACCGCGATGCCGAGCGCACCGATCACCATCACCAGCACCCCGCCGAGGTCGTACGCGTCGCCATCAGTCCAGCCGACCGCGTGCACGAGGAGCAGGCATATCCCGGCCAGGATGAGGACTGCACCGATGCGGGTAGCCATGGGCGGTGGTGCTCCTGGGTCACGAGGCCCGTCGCGACGGAGCCTGCCTGACGGAGCGTTCGAGCGCCAACCCGGAGCGTCAGGAACCACCCTCGAGGACGGCGAAGATCTGCGCTGCTGCGATCCCGCCCTCCCGCAGGACACGGGGAGGATCGCTCGTGCAATCGACGACAGTGGATGGCACACCACCGAGCACGCCTCCGTCGACCACCGCACCCACCGGCCCGGCCAGCGCGCTCGCCGCCTCCGCTGCGGTCACGGGGGTCGGCTGCCCGTGACGGTTCGCGCTCGTCGCCACGAGCGGTCCCAGTCGAAGGGCCAGTTCGCGTACGAACACGTGATCCGGACAGCGCACACCGATCGTCGACCCGTCGCCACCCAGGTCGAAGCCGCCCAGGTCCGGACGCCGGCGCAGCACGAGGGTCACCGGTCCCGGCCAGAACGCTGCCATCAACGATCGCGCCGCAGATGACGGCTGATCGATCAATGACCGGGCCTGCTCGGCTGAGGCCACGAGCACGGCGAGCGACTGCTCCGATGACCGAGCCTTCAGCCTGGACAGGATCTGCGCCGCACCGCCGGTCGACGCGAGAACTGCCACGCCGTAGACCGTGTCGGTCGGCAGCACTATGGGTTGTGCTCGTTGCAGCGCGGCCACGGCCATCTCGACGGCATGCCTGTCGAACGGCTCGGCTCCGGCTGCGTTCCCCGACACCGACCGAGGATAGGTTGCGAGCGCCCGGTGGCCGGCACGGTCATCCCAGATCCGGGGAGGCCCGATGAGAGCAGCTGTGATGCGGGCAGGTGAGCTGGTCATCGACGAGCTCGAAGATCCGACCCCCGGTCCTGGCCAGGTGCTCGTCCGAACGCTGGCCTGTGGCATCTGCGGCTCAGACCTGCACGCCCTGCGTCACGGTGACCAGCTCATGGCGATGTCACACGAGACGGCAGCGGCTATGCCGGACAGCCCGATGGTGCCCGAGATCATGGACCTCCGCCGCGACGTCGTGATGGGCCATGAGTTCTCGGCCGAGGTGGTGGCGGTCGGAGAGAACGTCGGAAACTGCGTCGAGGGTGACATCGTCGTGTCCATGCCGATCGTGCTCGACGCCAGCGGCATCCATCCGGTCGGCTACTCGAACCATTACCCCGGCGGGTACGCCGAGCTGATGGTGCTCTCGGACCTTCTCGCCCTCAAGGTTCCGAACGGGCTCGATGCCCGGCGCGCCGCTCTCACCGAACCCATGGCTGTGGGACTCCACGCGGTCAACAAGTCCCGGATCCAACCCGGCATGTCGGCGGTGGTGCTCGGCTGCGGACCGGTCGGGCTCGCCGTGATCGCCGCGTTGCGGTTGCTAGGCACCGACCAGGTGGTGGCCGCCGATCTGTCGCCCAGACGCCGGGCCCTCGCCACGACAATGGGCGCCACTGCTGTGGTCGACCCACGCGAGGAGCCGGCGGTCGAGGCCTGGCGCAACGGCGGAGGCGTCGGCCCTCTCGTGATCTTCGAGGCGGTCGGCGTGCCTGGCATGATCGACGACGCCATGCTGGCCGCGCCTCGCGACAGCCACATCGTCGTCGTCGGGGTGTGCATGGTCCCCGACACGATTCGCCCGATGCGAGGCATCACCCGGGAGCTGTCAGTGCAGTTCGCGCTCGGATATGACCCGCTCGAGTTCGCCGACACGTTGCGCCACATCGCAGAGGGCGAGATCGATGTCCACCCCCTCATCACGGGTTCGGTCGACGTGGCAGGGATCCCAGGCGCGTTCGCCGACCTGGCCAACCCCGACGCCCACGCCAAGATCCTCGTCGAACCGGGCACCGGTTCGTGATCTCCCGGGTGGAAGTCGGGATCGACTGCCGCGTGAGGTATGCCCGGCCGGACGCCTCATCGTGGGCGCCGGGCAAGCAGCATCCGATCCCGGCCGGCCAGGTCCTGGCGGACCTCCACCTCTCCGAAACCGGCACGCCGTGCCGCCTGACCGGCCCGAGCCGCCTGAGTCTCCCCGATCTCGATCACCAGGACGCCGTTCGCAGTGAGCCAGCCCGGTGCGTGTTCGACGATGTGCTCGATCGCCTCCAGGCCGCTCGCTCCCGCCACGAGCGCGTCCGCCGGCTCCCAGTCAACCACCTCGGCCGGAAGCTCGTCGTCCGCTGCGACGTAAGGCGGGTTGGCGACGATCAGATCGACTGCACCGGCCAGATCCGGAGGTAGTGCCTCGAACCATGAGCCGCGGATGACAGTCACCGTCGAGCATCTCAGGTGCAGGTTGGCCAGGTTCTGTCTGGTGACGGTGATCGCATCTTGTGACGCGTCAACGCACCACACCGCGACGGTTCCACGCTCCGCCGCGATCGAGAGACCGATCGCCCCGCTGCCGCACCCGAGGTCCACCACATTCACCTGCCGGCGGCCATTCGAGCTCGGTTCGCCGCTCCGTTGGCCAGCGCCGAAGTCGCCGGTGAGCCGATCGATCTCGGCCAGCGCGTGCTCGACGACCTGCTCGGTCTCGGGCCGGGGGATCAACACCCGGCGATCCAGCATCAGGTCGAACGTGCGAAAGGCCCAGCGCCCGAGCACGTACTGCAGGGGCTCGCCGGTCAGCCGCCGACCGACCATCGCCTCGAACCGTGCAGCGGCGAGCCGTGGCGCCGGCGCATCGAGACTGAGGACGAACGCCGCACGCTCGGTACCAGAGGCTTCTTCTCCGATCCACCGGGCATTGGTCTCCGGCGACTCGACGTCCGCCTTCCGGAGCCGGTCAACCGCGTCGGCGAGGAGTTCGCCCCAGGAGACGGTCCTCACGTTGCTCCGCGGTCTTCACGACCGGCCGACCCCTGGCCACCGAGAGCTCGGCGCGCTCCAGCCGCCGTGAGCAGCATGAACGCGCCGACGTCAGTGGGGCGGGCCCGACTCACCGGGAGCTCGGTGCGCTCCAGCCGCCGTGAGCAGCATGAACGCACCGACGTCAGTCCCGGATCGGAGCAGCCGGTCATCAGGTGTTGGTCAGCCTGCGGGTCTGTTCATCGTGGACGAGGGCGTCGCTGACATCGTCGAGATCGCCGGCCAGGACCTTGTCGAGCTTGTAGAGCGTGAGCCCGATGCGGTGGTCGGACAGCCGGTTCTCCTTGAAGTTGTAGGTCCGGATCTTCTCGCTTCGGCCGCCACCGCCCACCTGGTCCTTGCGCGCCTCTGACAGCTCAGCCGACTGGCGGTCCTGCTCCAGCTTCAGCAACCGCGAACGCAGCACCTGGAGCGCCTTGGCCCGGTTCTGGGTCTGGCTCTTCTCGTCCTGCATCGATACGGC
Source organism: Acidimicrobiales bacterium (assembly GCA_038253965.1). Taxonomy (GTDB): domain Bacteria; phylum Actinomycetota; class Acidimicrobiia; order Acidimicrobiales; family Iamiaceae; genus JBBSGQ01. The sequence goes on from JBBSGQ010000098.1 coordinate 6,849, forward strand.
AAGGCCGCTCGGCTTGTGCGTGATGCGCACCGCCGAGTCCGTGGTGTTGACCGACTGGCCGCCGGGACCGGAGGACCGGTAGACGTCGATCTGCAGGTCGTTGGGGTCGATCGAGACGTCAACCTCCTCGGCCTCGGGTAGCACGGTCACCGTCGCGGAGGACGTGTGGACGCGTCCCTGCGCTTCGGTGATCGGCACTCTCTGCACCCGATGCGGCCCACCCTCGTGCTTCATGCGTGTCCAGACGCCGTCGCCGGCGAGGCGGAACGTCACCTCGTTGTAGCCGCCCATGTCGGATGGGGCAGCGGCCAGCAACTCGAACTCCCAGCCCCTGCGGGTCGCCCACGAGCGGTACATCTCGAACAGGACCCGCGCAAAGAGGTTGGCCTCCTCACCGCCTTCGGCTCCTCGGATCTCGACTATCACGTTCCGGCCCTCGTTCGGATCGAGTGGAAGCAACAGGACCTGCAGCTCGGCGGTGAGTCGCTCGATCGCCGCCTCCGCGTCGGTGGCTTCGTCGCGGATGACCTCTCGGTCGTCGCCAGCGAGCTCGCCGATCATGTCCTTCGCCGTGACCAGGTCGCTCGTGCGCTGACGGAGCTCTCGTACCCGCGAGACGATGGCCTCGAGCTCCTTGTAGCGACGGGCCAGGCCGGTGTAGCGGGGGTTGTCGGCGAAGACCTGTGGATCAGCCAGCAGAGCCTCGACGTCGGCGAATTCCCGCTCCAGAGCCTCGAGCCGTTCGAGCATCAGAGCACCTCCCCATCCGAGCCCAGAGCCGCCGACTGCCAATAGTTGTCCACCGCGACGACCTGCGCGGGCTCCGCCAGCGCGCCGGCCAACGCCGTCGTGATGGGCAAGGCGTCACACGCGGGCACGGCCAGCAGGAGTCGGGCATCGCACGCGTGAGCCAGCCGATCGTCGGCCGCGGCCGGCACGAGCTCGAGGTCCACCCCGGTGGAGCAGGTGACGACCAGGGGCGACCCGTCAACGCCGACACCGAGCGCGCTGGCCACCGACCGCTCGTTGAGGTTGCGGCGAGCGAGGACCGACTCCACTGGCGTCAGCGTCGTCGCTCCGACGAGCTCGGGCCGTCGCACTATGAGCCAGCGCAGCCACCGTTCCGGGACGAGCTGGTTGAGCGGGTGCGGGCTCGCGCCGGGGCACCGGTAGCCGCGCACGATGTCAGCCGCTCTGGCGACCGCGTCGGTCTCGGACAGGTCGGCGAACATCATCGCGGAAGCTTCCTGGTCGAACCGCCCCACTCCGGCGTCAACCCGTGCCACACCATCGGCATTGACAACAACGCGGGCCACCTCGAGACCACGAACCTCCCCGATCAGCTGGCCGTGTTCGACGACCACGTCGAGCCCGGCGCTCGTGAGTAGCGGTCGGTAGAGCTCGGCCTGGGGAGCCGGCGCCTCGAACGTCGGAGGCGAAACCGGCCTCGCTGATGCCAGCGTCCGTCCGACGACGCGCCACACCTGCGGTCTGTGGCCGAACGTCGATGCGCGACGAGCCAGCACCCCGGCCGCGGTGGGGTCATCGACCAGGATGTGCACGTCATCGGCCCCTGCCTTTGCCGCCCATGCCAGCGCAGCGCCGAGCCGGCGCGTCGCGTCGCCCTCCAGGAGGACCCAGACGCGACCCTCGACCGACACCGCCGCGCCCCTAGGGAACGCGACAGGTCGGACGTCGCCAGGGCTCCACCGGTCGCGCACGAGCGCGCCCAGCTTGACGGCCAGGAGCCCTGCGTGGCGATCGGAGTCAAGACTCATCGGGCCCGCGGGCATGCCACGGTGGCGGCGCCGAAAGGGTCCGGCGACGCTGCTAGTTCGACTTGCGCCGACCGTACCGGCGCTCGAACCGATCGATTCGGCCACCGGTGTCCACCAGCTTCTGCTTGCCGGTGTAGAAGGGATGGCACTCGCTGCACAGCTCCACCGAGATCGACGGGCGGGTCGAGCGGGTGGTGAACATGTTGCCGCAGCTGCATCGCACCTGCGTCTCCACGTAGTCGGGATGGGTGTCGGCCTTCATGATCGCTCCAGGTTCACGGTTGCTCCAGTGTGGCGGGTTGCAACCCGCTCTCCAAACTGTTCAACAAGGGCGCATTCCCACTTGGCGGTAGCGTGCCACGCCCGCCACAGAGCGGGGAGGGTCTTGACGAGGCGAGATGAGGAGCCGATGGCTGCACGATTGGACGGAACTGTGGCGCTGGTGACCGGCGCATCGAGCGGGATCGGCGAGGCGACTGCGCTGGCGCTGGCCGCTGAGGGCGCCACCGTCGCGATCGCGGCTCGCCGACGGGACCGGCTCGAATCGCTGGCCGAGAAGATCGGGGGAGATGGCCGGGTGCTGGTTCACGAGACCGACGTCACCGATGTGAGCCAGGTGAACGCCATGGTGGATCGGACCGTCGCCGAGCTCGGGCGGTTGGACACCCTCGTGAACAACGCCGGAGTGATGTTGCTCGGGCCCATCGTCGACGCGCCGCTCGAGGAGTGGCAGCGGATGATCCAACTGAACGTGCTCGGTCTCCTCTACTGCACGCACGCCGCGCTCCCCCACCTGCTGCGCGCCGCCGAGCAGGACCCCCGTCAGGTGGCCGATGTGATCAACGTGAGCTCGACGGCCGGCCGCGTCGCTCGCTCGAACAGTGGGGTGTACAACGCATCCAAGTTCGCGGTGAACGCGTTCAGCGAGTCCCTGCGACAAGAGGTGACCACCCGCCATGTCCGGGTGACGTTGGTGGAACCCGGTGCCACGTCGACCGAGCTGGCCGGTCACAACCGTCCCGAGGTGCTGGAAGGGATGGCACGCACGTTTGCGGGCGTCGAGCGCCTGACTGCTGACGACATCGCAACCGCGGTGACCTACGCGGTCACCAGTCCTCGCCATGTCGCGGTGAACGAGATGCTCATCCGGCCGACTGAACAGGAGCGCTGACCCGATTCGGTCAGCCCACCGACGGAGCCTTTGCCACCTCGGCCAGGAACTCGTCGTTGCTCTTGAACGTCTTCATCCGGTCGATCAGCAGCTCCAACCCGGCCGCACCGCTTGCTCCCTCACCGCTCAGGCCCGACAGCACACGGCGCAACCTCCAGACCTGCTCGAGTTGCCTGCGCTCGAACAGCAGCTCTTCGTGTCGGGTCGAGGAA
>JBBSGQ010000099.1:0-9979 GCA_038253965.1 Acidimicrobiales bacterium
GCCGATGCGACCTTTCTTCGGACGCTGGCCGAGGATCTCGCGGACTCGTGGTCTGCAGTCGCGGCGTCGGATCCGCTGGGTGCGGCGCTGGTCCACGGCGATCTGCACGCCGACAACGTCCTGGTCGCCGTCGACGGTCCGGTGCTGGTGGACCTCGAGCTGACCGGGGTCGGGCCGCCTTCGTATGACGCGGCGCCGATGGCGCTGGCCGTGCAGCGCTACGGAGCCGATCCTTCGTCACTCGACACGTTTCTGCGGTCGTGGCCGGCTGACCCTCGGCGCTGGGCCGGGTTCGACGTGTGCTGTCGCGTCTATGAGACATGGGTGACCGCCTGGGCTGTCTCCCAGCGCACCGAGTCGGCGATGGCTGATGACGAGGCGGCTATCCGTGTGGCAGCTCTGCGGGGCGAGCCGTCGCGAGCGTGGAGGCTGCGCTGACGGCGACGCGCTGCGACGTCGTGGTGGTCGGCGCAGGCGCGATCGGGTCGGCCACCGCATGGTGGCTCGCTCGGCGCGGAGTCGACACCGTGTTGCTCGAGCAGTTCGAGCAGGGTCACGTGCGCGGGAGCAGCCACGGGCAGACGCGCATCTTCCGCCTGGCCTACGACGATCGCCGGTACGTGCGCATGGCAGCGCAAGCTCTGCCGCTTTGGCGCGAGCTGGAGGACGACGCCGACCGGACGCTGCTGGTGACCACCGGCGGTGTCGACCATGGGGACGCGACCAGGGTGGCGGCCATCGCTTCCGTGCTCGATGCGGAGTCGGCGGCGTACACGGTGATGTCTCCCACCGAGGCCGGTGAACGGTGGCCAACCATGCGGTTCGAGGGTGACGTGGTGGTCCAGCCTGATGCCGGTCGTTGTATGGCCGATGCCACAGTTCGCACCTTGCAGGAACGGGCGGCGGCCCACGGTGCCGAGGTGCGCTTCGGCACCGGCGCGGCCTCGGTGTCCGCAGCCGGCCCGCTCGGCGACGGGGCCCGGGTGACCGCCGGAGACGACGCGTGGGTGGCCCGCGTCGCGGTCGTGACCGCCGGGTCGTGGGTGTCGGCAGTCGCCGGAACTGAGGTAGGCCTTCCGCCGATGCGGATCACCCGGGAACAGATCCAGCACTTCGCACCTCGGGTGCCGCTGGTCGGTCAGGCCGAAGTCCGTCGAGCCGAAGAATGGCCGAGCTTCATCCACCATCGGGAGCGGACCGTGTACGGGCTGCTCTCGCCGGCCGAAGGCGTGAAGGTGGCATTTCACCACGATGGTCCTGTCGTCGATCCGGATGCCCGAACGTTTGAGCCCGACGAGCGGGTCGCCGCCGACGCTGCTGCGTACGCGAAGTCCTGGTTGCCCGGCGTCGACCCAACACCGGTGCTTGGCGCCACGTGCCTGTACACGAGCACGCCCACGCACGACTTCGTGCTCGAACGCCACGGTCCGCTCGTCGTCGGGTCGCCGTGCAGCGGTCACGGGTTCAAGTTCGCGCCCCTGATCGGCCGCATCCTGGCCGATCTCGCCACCGACTCCTCGTTCTCGACGCAATAGCAGGGGTCCGCCGCGGCTATTGCGTCGAGTTCGCCTCGATCAGGCGGCGGGCGATGACCTTGAGGCACAGGGTTTCGTCGGCGCCTTCGAAGATCGACAGGACGCGAGCGTCGACGAAGTACCGGCTGACGTCGAACTCCTCCGCGTAGCCCATGCCGCCGTGGATCTGCATCGCCTCTCGCGTGACCCACTCGGCGGCCTTGCAGACGTACGCCTTCACCATCGACGCCTCGAGCGTGCCTTCCCCCTTGGCCATCATGCGGGCGACGGCGTAGGAGAACTGGCGGGCCGACTGGATGACCACCGCCATGCGACCGAGCTTGGCCCGGGTGAGCTGGTACTCGGCGATCGGCTTGCCGAACACAACGCGATCCAGCGCGTACTGGCGGGCCGCCTCGTACGCCGCCTGCATCACGCCGACGGCCCGCGCCGCAGTCTGCAGCCTGCCGTTCTCGAAGCCTGCCATCTGGTAGTAGAACCCACGGCCCATGCCGCCTTCGCCACCGATGAGGTTGGCGGCCGGCACGAACCAGTTGTCGAACGCGATCTCATAGGAGTGCATGCCGCGATAGCCGATCGTGTCGATCGGGCGACCCTCCATCTTCCCGCCGGTCGGCGCACCCGCCGGCAGCGCGTGTTCACCTTCCGCCGACTGCACGAGCTCGAAGCCGTGGCCCTCACCTCGTGGCTTCGGCACGATGAACAGCGACAGACCTCGGTGGCCTTTGGATCGATCCGGGTCGGTGCGGGCCAGCAGCATGAGCACGTCGGCCCGCGCTCCGAAGGTGCACCACGTCTTCACGCCGGTGATGAGCCAACCGACGTCCGGCCCGGAGCCCGAACCGGTCGGGGTGGCCGACACCTTCACGCCGGCCACGTCGGAGCCGAAGTCGGGTTCGGTGACGGCCACCGCGTTCATGACCTCGGCGGCAGCCAACCTGGGCAGCCACTCATGCTTCTGCTCCTCTGTGCCGCCAGCGAGCAGCGCGCGGGCGAGGATCTCGGGCCGTGTGATCAGCGAGCCACCGGCCCCGAGTGACCCTCGCGAGAGCTCTTCGGTGGCCACCACCATGCCGATGAACTCGCCTTCGCCACCCTCGCCATAGCCCCCGTACTCGGCGGGGATCGAGAGGCCGAACGCGCCCATCTCAGCAAGACCGCTGATGATCTCCTCGGGGATGTCGCCGTTCTCGCGGTGGATGTGCTCGGCGATCGGCTTCAGCTTCTGGTCGGCGAAGCGCCGGAACGTGTCCTGGACGAGCTCGAAGTCGTCAGCGAGATGACGCGGCCCGGGGTCGTCGATCGATGCCAGGAAGTCTGCGGCTCGGTAGGTCGCGAGGAAGTCGCGCGCACCGTCGAGCGCACCGGGCTCGATCCCCCAGTCCGACTCGCGGCCGAAGGTCTTCGCCGCCAGGTCATGGATCGCGTCGGCCACGAACGCGCAGGTGATCCGACCCTCGATCTCACCCTTGTTGCCGTAGTCGAGAAGCCCCCGAGCGGTTTCGACGGCTGACGCTGCGTGGGCCAGGTCGTAGGCGAGGACCTGCTGATCATCGATCGAGCTGGCGATGAGCTGGCGGGTGGCCGCATCGACCACGCTCGAAGCGAGGTCGATCACCCATGCGGCGGCACTGAGGTCGGGGGCGGTCATGGCGCCAGAGGCAACCGACGGTGCCTCGAACCCTCACATCAGCGAATACTGGCTCGCCGGGCGAAAGAAGACCCGTGGCACACCCCTACCATGTCGGCGCTCACCACCCATCTCTCGGAGGAAGCCAGTGACCAGCCACGAGCGTCCGTTCGGTCGCAACTTCGAAGACTTCGAGGTCGGCGACGTCTATCGCCACTGGCCGGGCAAGACGATCACGGAGTACGACGACCATCTGTTCTGCATGATGACCATGAACCACCATCCGCTCCACACGAACGACTGGTACGCAGAGCGGTCACCTCAGGGGCGCAACGTCGTGGTCGGCAACCTTGTCTACTCGCTGGTGTTCGGCATGAGCGTTCCGGACGTGAGCGGTGCCGCCGTGGCGAACCTCGAGATCGAAACCCTCCGGCACTCGAAGCCCACGTATCACGGCGACACGATCTATGCGGAGACGCGTGTGTTGGACAAGAAGCTGACGTCGAAGGGTGACCGTGGGGTCGTGTCAGTCGAGACGAAGGGTTTGAACCAGCGCGGCGAGGAGGTCTGCTACTTCCAACGCAAGGTGTTGGTCTGGACCCGCGAGACCGCGCCGGGACGGGAGCGTCCCTACGAGGAGGACGTCTGGTCCGGCGAGTCGTGAGCGAGAGGAGGGGCCGGCTCGCCCAACCCCTGGGTCGACGCCTCGCGGTCGCGGTCCCCGTGGCCACCGCTGCTCTGCTTGCCATCGAGGTGCAGCTCGCGCGCCGCGGACAGCGATTGAGCGACGTCCCGTTGCTTCTCGACGCCCGGGTCGAACCTGCCCAGCGAGTCCAGGCGCCGCCGAACCCATCCACGGGTCATGAGGTCGCCGACGAGGCGCTTCGCATGGTGTGGATGGGTGATTCCACGGCCGCAGGTGTTGGCGCGACGAGCGCCGAGCACTCGGTTCCCCGGCGGGTAGCGGCACTGCTCGAGCGCGAGGTCGAGGTCGTGTCGTTCGCGAGGTCCGGCGCGCGCATCGCCGACGTCCTTGCCGAACAAGTGCTGCAGATGCGGGCTTCGAGCGCGCTGCCGCCCGATCTCGTCGCCATCAGCGTCGGCGCCAACGACGTCACCCATCTCACGCCGCTGAGCCGGTTCGTGCACAGCTACGAAGCCGTGCTCGACCAGGTGCCACCGATGGCCCGAGTGGTCCTGCTCGGCGTGCCCGACATGGGTTCGATGCCTAGGATCGCCCAACCGCTCAGGGCGATCATGGGCTGGCGAGGACGCCGGCTGGCCGCAGCCGTTCGCCGGATCGCAGGGCGACGCCGATTTGGGTTCGTGGACATCGCGCGCGCCACGGGTCGGGTCTTTCGCGACGCGCCGGGTTCCTCGTTCGCCGGCGATCAGTGCCATCCGAGCGACGAGGGTTACCGGGTGTGGGCGGAGGCCGTCGCCCCGGTGGTGCAGGAGGAGATGGCCAGTGCCCGTCCATGAAGCTGCAGCAGTCGGGTTCGATCGCGGGGCCGGCGACTACGAGAAGGGTCGCCCGGGTTTCGCCCCTGAGGTGTTCGAACTACTGGCGCGAGAGTTGCACATCGCGCCGGGGCGACGGGTGTGTGACCTTGCGGCAGGTACCGGCAAGTTCACCCGCGGGCTGGTCGACCTAGGAGCCGACGTCGTAGCTGTCGAGCCGGTCGAAGGCATGCGACGCGAGTTCGGTGCCGCACTTCCGAACGTCGAGCTGCTCGACGGAACCGCCGAGGCGATCCCCCTGGCCAGCGGGTCGGTCGACGCCGTCACCGGCGCCCAGGCGTTCCATTGGTTCGATATCTCGGCTGCATTGGCCGAGATCCGCCGTGTCCTGCGGCCAACCGGCGGCATGGCCATGGTGTGGAACCGAAGGGACGAGTCGGTTCCGTGGGTCGCGGAGATGTCCGAGGTCCTTCGTTGGCGCGAGCAGCCCTACACCGCGTACGAGGCGACGGACTGGGCGGGCATCGTCTCATCAGCTGGCGGTTTCACGCCTCTCGTGCACACCACCGTGCCGCTGGCCCAGGACATGACGCGAGACCTGCTCGCCGCCAGGGTCCGGTCGATGAGTTACATCTCCGCGTTGGACGAGCCAGAACGCGAGCAACTGGTCGACGCGGTCATCGCCCTCGCCGCTGACTTCGACGAGCCGTTCCCATTGCCGTACATCTGCCACATCCACTGGTGTCATCGCGCCTGACGACCGGGGTGCAACGGGGGTCAGACGGTGGAGGTGACCGCCGCAACGATCTCGTCGAACGCTGCGTCGGCGAGATCACGCATCTCTTCATCGGTGCGGTCCTGGATGGGATGGGGCACGAACACCCGGGCGGGGTCGGCACCGAGTGCCGCAGCCTGGGCGGCGGCTGCGTCCACGAACTCGGTTGACGCGACGAACACGCCTGGCACGCCTCTGCGCTCCAAATCGACGATGTCGTGCACACTGCACGACGTGCAGGAGCCTCAGTCGGCCAGTGCCTCGATGACGACATCGCACTGCTGGCTGATCTCGTAGCGCAGGTCGGCCGGAGCCGGCTTGGTGAACGTCGGCTTGGCGAACCGGCGCACCTCCCATCGACGGTCAGCGCAGCGCTCCTCCAAGCGGTCGAGGAAGACATCGCCGCGGGCCTTGGTGATGTCGAGGAGCCCGATCACCTTGCCGTCGAGTGACGCATCCCGTTCGGCCAGTGCGCTGTGCACCGCCTTCTGCTCTCCGGTCGGATCGAGGACCGTGACCGTGCCGGTGATCGATGTCATGTTCCAACCTCCCGTGTGACGAGCTCGCTTCCGACCGCGCCGCTGGCCCAACCGCCGATGATCGCCGAGAACAGCCCAGCCGTGCCGCCGACGTGCACGATGGGCATGCCGCCGGCCCGGAACTTCGGCAACGTGGCTTCGCCGAACGCTTCAGGCAACCCCTCTTCGATCCCCCCGGCGCCTCGGACGATGTCAGCTCCGGCGAGCTGCAGGAGCTCGTCGAGCTCGGACCGGAGGCGCCCCTTGCTCCAGTCGGTGTCGCGAAACACCCGGGCGTGCTCGGGTGACACGACCAACATGGCGTCGAACGCGATCGGCAGCTTGGGGTGGGCCACCGTACGCAGACACGCGGCGAAGGACCGGGCCAGCGACTCCGGGGTGCGCGACAGCTGGTCGACGAGGCAGCGGGGACCCTCGCCGGCGAACAAGGTGACGGCTGAGGTTCCCTCCGCGACACCCCGCTCGACTGCCAACGACTCCCACGGCGAGGTGGCTTCGGCCTCGGCGAAGCAGAACGTGTACTTGCCCGGGTTGCCCAAGGTGGCTCGGTCGATCTCGCCAGGACGACCGCCGCCAACGTTGCGGACGACAAGCTGGAGCGCCCGGCCGATCGTGGCGTTCGCCCGGTTGCCCTGACCAAAGGCGTTGTGACCTGAGTTCATGCCGATCCGCGTGGCGATCGGGCCGTTGACGATCACAACCGGACCGCTCATCCATGTGGTCGCCAACAACCCGTGCATGTTGAACTCGTCGGTGCATGCCGCCTCGACCGCAGCCAGGACGACCGGCAGGTACTCCGGGCGGCAACCGGCCATCACTGCGTTGACCGCCACCTTCTCGACAGAGCACTCGACGAGATCCGGCGGCACCACGGCGATGATCTCGTCCGGAGCTCGGGTCGTGCCGTCGAGCATGCGCAGCACACGGTCCTCGGTCGGTGGGACGACCGGCAACCCGTCGGACCAACCCCGCTCGAAGAGCGCCTCGATCGGGTCTTCGAGTGCCGCGAGGTCGATGCGTCGACTTCTCAGGATGGAACCGCTGAACCGGACCCGCAGCTCGTCGACCAGCAGAGGGTCCTGCGTGCGCGAGCCGCAGCCCGGTCTCCAGGCGGGGAGACCTGGGCCGAGCCCGGCGACGCCGGTGAACTCCTCCCATTGTTCGCGGGCCCACCCGACGATGCGCTCGGTCTCGCGTCCGCCGTCCACCCGCAACACAGTGGGAACGGTGTCGAGGTCGAGGTGCCACGAGACCTCGAGATCGCTGTCGTCGAGCGCTCCCCCTAGCTGATCAGGAAACGTGGGGTCGTCCTGGCTGTACACGGTGAGGGGTACGCCGGCGGCGCGCAGCTGCACGAGGACCGGTTCGACCAGCGTGCAGGTCGGGCAGTCCCGCTTGACGACGGCGACGATCCCGTCGGGCAGCTCGACTCCAGTCACTGCATCCATACGAACTGACGGTACCGCCGAAGCCGATCAGCTGCCGAGGAAGTCGATGATGAGCTTGTTCACCTCGTCCGGACGCTCGAGGTGCAGGAAGTGTCCGGCGCGATCGACGAGCTCGACCCGTGAACCCTCGGCTGGCAGGAACTGTCCTGCGTCCTGCGCGAGATCTGCGCCCATGCAACCATCGCTCTTGCCGTGCAAGTACAGCGTGGGTTGCGGGGTCGGTAAGGCGCCCGCGGCCTGAACGTCGGCCAGCGCCGGATCCTGGTAGCCGGTGCCTATCGTCGCCCGGTAGTAGCCGAGCGCGGCGGTCAGGTTCGCCGGGTCGCGCAGGCAGCCCTTGACGTGTCCCAGATCCTCACGGGCGTCATAGCCAGGCGACCAGTCAGCCCACAGCCGGTCGATGAATGCCAGATCGTCCATCTGCACCGCCATCTCGGCGAGCGGGTGCTGGAACAGGAACATGTACCAGGAACGCCGGAGCTGGTCGAAGGAGAAGAACCCGGATGCGACTGCGTTGGCCGGCGGCACTGCTGCGGTGACCACCCTGCGCCAGCGCTCGGGCTGCCAAGCAGCTGCGCCGTACGCGGCCATCGCCCCCCAGTCATGACCGATCAGCACTGCTGTGCTGTCTCCACCGAGCGCCTCGTGCAGTTCGCAGGCATCGAGTGCCAGCACGCCGGTCTGATAGCGACCGTCGTCAGGAACCTCGGTCGGCGCGTAGCCCCGCTGGAACGGGGCAACTGCGTGATACCCGGCATCAGCCAGCGGCGGCATCAGGTGACGCCATCCCCAGGCCGAGTCCGGGAAGCCGTGCAGGCACAGTGCAAGCGGTCCGGCTCCGGCTTCGAGATAGCCGAACGTGAGTCCGTTCGCATCGATCTGACCTTCGGTGATCTTCATCGCCGGAACCTACTGGGGCCCCGGGCCGAGAGCTGGCGGTGCGCCCGCGACGTCCGTGTCGTGTGGACTTGGTCACAGCCTCCTCGCCCGCCTGTTCCCTTGGGTAACGTCACGGCAAACCAGGGGGAACCGAAAGATGGTCAGGTGCTGAACGTCACGTTCTGGGGTGTAAGAGGATCGACGCCATGCCCGTGCGACCTCAACCGCCGCTACGGAGGCAACACGGCCTGTGTGTCGGTCGAAGCCCCCGGCATGGACCCGATCGTCCTCGACCTCGGTACCGGCTTGCGCTTCTGGGGCGACACCTTGCCCGCCGACGGGTCGTTCCATGGGCTCGCTCTCGTCACCCATCTCCATTGGGACCACGTTCAGGGCTTGCCGTTCTTCGTTCCGATCAACCAGTCGGGTGCAACGCTCGAGATCTTGGCGCCGCGACAGGGGGACCTGTCGGTGGCGGAGGAGTTCGAGAACTTCTTCCGTCCGCCCTACTTCCCGGTGCGTGCAGCGGACCTCGCGGGGACCATCGACTTCAAGGACGCAGCTCGCACCGATCTCACCTGGGGGCCGGCCACCATTCGGGTTCGCGACGTTCCCCACGTCGGCGCGACGAATGGTTATCGCATCGAGGTCGGGGGCCGTTCCATCGCCTACATCAGCGATCACCAGCAGCCGCTCGAAGGATTCGAGGTAGCTGATTCGGTGCTCGAGCTGTGTGATGGGGCCGACCTCGTGATCCACGACGCGCAGTACAACCCCGACGAGTTCCAGCGGAAGTCGAACTGGGGTCATTGCACGGTGGACTACGCAGTCAGGGTGGCCGCCGAAGCCGGGGCCCGCAGCCTCGCCTTGTTCCATCACGACCCGTCGCATCTCGACGCCGACGTGGACCGCCTCTTGGTCGGTGCCCAGGCCGCCGCCGACCAGCTCGGGTTCGGCGAGGTCATCGCTGCCGCGGAGGGCACCACCGTGTCGTTTTCGGACGCACCCGTGGCGCTGAGGTAACCGGCCGCGGTCTCCAAGGGTGCGAGGGCGGGTTGTGGGATCTCGCCAGCCTTACCGCCGAGGCAGGTAGACCGCAGGTCCATGACGCAGGCGACCACGAGATAGTCGTCGGCGCAGTACGCGAGCTGGCCGTCGAGCGCGAGGTGGGTCCGCTCGTCTTCTACCGTGGCGGTTACGCCAACCTGGATTGAGCGCGGCGTGCGACCGAGGTCGACGGTGGCTGATCAGGACCCGCCGTCGGCCCCGATCGCGTCGAGCAGGAATGCGAGCACGTACGCCTCGTCGCGCCAGGCGTCGTAACGACCGGACGGGCCGCCGTGACCGGCACCCATCTCGATCCTGAGCAGGATCGGCCGCTCGGAGTCGCCGGCGGTCGTTGCCTTGTCACGCAGCCGTGCCACCCACTTCGCCGGCTCGTGGAACCCCACTCGCGGGTCGTTGAGCCCTGCCGTGGCCAGGATGGCCGGGAAGTCGACGGGGCGGACGTTCTCGTACGGGCTGTAGGCCTTGACCCAGTGGTAGGCCTGGGCGTCCTCCATCGGGTTGCCCCATTCCTCCCACTCGACGACGGTGAGCGGCAGGGTGGGGTCCAGGAGCGTGTTCAGCGGGTCGACGAACGGGACCTGCGCAGCGATGGCCCGGAACAGGTCGGGCGCGATGTTGGCGACTGCGCCCATGAGCAGACCGCC
>JBBSGQ010000100.1:0-9948 GCA_038253965.1 Acidimicrobiales bacterium
GCGCTCGTGGCCAGCTCGACCGCCTCGCTGGTGCGACCGGTCCAGAGGCGGACCGACGCGAGAAGGACGAGCATCATCCCTGCAGCCCAGCGGTCGCCGCGGGTGCGGGCCTCGGCCAGTATCTGCGAACCGAGCGCTTCCGCCTCCTCGATCCGGCCCTGCTGGAAACGGACGAAGGCGAACAAGCCGAGCGCCCAGGCCATCCCGCTCGTGTCGCCGATCTCGGAGAACGTCGCTACCGAGTCGTGTAGCCACCGTTCCGCATCATCGAGCTGCCCGGTGAGGAACGCTATCCACGCCAGGTTCTGCAGCGCCCATGCCTCGCCGCGCTGCTCTCCGCCGGCACGAAACGCTTCGAGGGCGCTGCTGACCGACCGCTCTGCTTCGACGACCCGCCCGCAGAACAACTCAGCCATCCCGATCTGGCGGCACGCCTCGGCCCTGCCGTTCTCGTCGCCCAGTGCCTCGAACGCGCTGGCGGCTCGCTCGAGTGTGTCCAACGCCGCCTCGGTGTCGCCGGCCTTCTGCTCGACCTGGCCCAGCACCAACAGCGACCGGGCGGTGCAGTGGGCGTCGCCGAGTTGCTCTGCGTCTGTAGCCGCCTCCTCGACATCAGCCCGGGCTCCAGGCAGCTCCCACGCTTCGGTGCGCGCCCCGGCACGACCGAGCAACAGCCGGAGACGGTGTGCTGTCGGCTCGGGCCCTACGAGGAGCAGCGCCTGGCTGAACAGCTTGATGGCCAACGGCAACGCCTCGGCGTCGGCCGCGCGTTGAGCGGCTCGTTCGATCCAGGTGAGCGCCCGTTCCGGCAGATCCGGAGGGAACTGGTCGAGCGCGCCGAGCTCGTGAGCCAGCTCGGCAGCCAAGCCCAAGTGATGGGACAGGCTGTGCACGAGCAGATCGGGAAGGCTGCCGTCGGCCGGCAGGTGAGCCTCGAGCCAGCCGGCAATGCCCGCGTGATGCTTCGCCCGGTCGTACTTGGTGATGGTGTTGTAGGCAACCTCGCGCACGAGGTCCGACTTGAACGACCAGATGTCGCGCTCACCGATCACAAGGATCTCTTTGTCGACCAGGCCAGCGACCGCGGCATCTACGTCGATGTCTCGGCCCAGCTCGGCAGCCATCTCCCGAAGCGCCTTGACCGGTTCCCGGCGGCCGAGCACCGCGGCATCCTGCACGACCGCGCGCTCGTCTGAGCTCAGGGCATCGAGGCGGGCCGCCACGAGGCCTCTCAGTGTGTCCGGCAGGTCCGTCATGTTCGCTCGGGCGATCGCAGACGTCTCGCCGTAGGACGAGACAGGCGACTCGTCGCCGAGCAGGGCGACGAGCTCCTCGAGGAAGAAGGGGTTGCCGCCGCTGCGTTGGATGAGAGCCCGCGCCAGCTCCGGTGGAGGCGTAACACCGAGCAGCGAGGTCAGCAGCTCGATCGAAGATTCTTTGTCCAGGGGATCGAGATGCATCCGAACCACGTTGAACCGGCCCGGTCGCGGCGTCCAATGGTCGAGCAGACTGGGCCGGGACGTGGCCAGCAGCACCACCGGATGGCGTTGGAGCCGGTCGAAGATGGTGTCGATCAGTTCCAGGATCATGGGATCGGCCCAGTGCAGGTCTGACAGCTCCACCACGACCGCTTGACGGCGCGACGAAGCCTCGATGAACGCGATGAGGGAACGCACGCCCTCTTCGCGCACACTCGCCGGGTCGATCTCACGTGACGACTGGTAGCCCATGAGCGCGACCAGGCCGTTGGACACCCGCACCACCTCGGGGTCGGTGCGCGGCCGGCCGAACGCCAGGGCGACCCTTTCGGCCGCCGCAACGCGCGCCGACGCAAGGCTCGCTCCGGCCTCGATCCGACACGACTGGCGAAGCGCCTCGGCCACCGGCCACCACAGGTTGGCTTCGCCGTACGGGACACAGCGGCCCTGCAGGACGACTGCGCCGTGGGCACAGGCCGCCCAATCGCCGATCTCCTCGGTGAGACGGGTCTTGCCCAGACCGGGATCGCCGATGAGCAACACGACCTGGGCTCGCTCGTGGGAGATGGACGCTTCGATCGCGTGGCGGAGCACCGCCAGCTCGTGGTGCCGCCCGACGAGAGGAACGTCGACCCGGCGCGGGCGGTGGCCTGGTGGCAGGATCGCCTCGACGGCGACCCACGCCGGGACCGCTTCCTCTCTGCCCTTGGCCTGGATCAGCCCGCGTGAGTCATACGCGATGACTGCATGGGTGGCTGCATGAGTGGCCGGGCCGACGAGGACCTCGCCTGGCGCGGCTGCGGTCTGCAACCGGCTCGCAGTGTTGACCACATCGCCCATCGCTGTCGTCGAACCGCCGGCCCGCAACGCGCCGACCAGCACCTCGCCGGTGTTCACGCCGATGCGCATCCGCACGCCATGCCCTGCCGCTTCGGCACCGAAGGTGGTGATCGTCTCCTGCATGCGCAGCGCAGCACGGACGGCACGCTCAGCATCGTCCTCGTGGGCGACAGGCGCACCGAACATGGCGACGATCGCATCACCGATGATCTTGTCGACCTGGCCGCCGAACGATGTGATGTCGGCGGCGAGACGCTCGAAGCACCTGTCGACGAGGTTCTTGACATGCTCCGGATCGAGCGTCTCGGACAGCGTAGTGAAGCCGACGAGATCGCCGAAGAGAACCGTCGCCACCCGGCGTTCGTCCCCGACAGGCCGGATGACTCGACCGCAGGACGAACAAAAACGCGCCCCGTCGGCCACGACGGCCCCGCAGGCCGGACACATCATGGTTGAAGCATACGAGCGAGATGCTCTCGAACTGAAGAGAGATGCAGTGGCACCCGCCACGGTAGGTGTGCGTAGGGTCTTGTCGTCCTCACGCTCTGCCAGGAGTCCACATGTCAGCCGCCGTCGCCCCCAGCCCACCTGCAGCCCGCACTGTCGTTGCCCGGTCAGTGGATGCGGTGAAGGTCTATGGCCACGGCGACACCGAGGTCCGGGCGCTGGACGGTGTGACCGTCGACTTCGAGCGGGCACGATTCGCAGCGATCATGGGCCCTTCCGGCTCCGGCAAATCGACGCTGATGCATTGCGTCGCGGGTCTCGACACGCTCACGTCCGGCCGTGTGTTCATCGGCGACGCAGATCTAGGGACGCTCAAGGATGCTGCGCTGACGACACTGCGACGCGACCGCGTCGGATTCGTGTTCCAGGCCTACAACCTCGTGCCGACCCTCACCGCTGAGGAGAACATCAACCTGCCCGCTGCTCTGGCCGGCCGCAAGCCGGACGCAGCCTGGTTCGACCAGGTCGTTCGGACAGTTGGCCTGAAAGACCGCCTGCGGCACCGGCCGAGCGAGCTGTCCGGCGGCCAACAGCAGCGCGTGGCGGTGGCGAGGGCACTGGCCAACCGGCCGGAGATCATCTTCGCCGACGAGCCAACCGGCAACCTCGACTCGCGTGCCGGCGCAGAGATCCTCGAGTTCATGCGCCAAGCAGTCGACGAGCTCGACCAGACGATCGTGATGGTCACCCACGATCCGAACGCCGCCGGCTACGCCGACCGTGCGACCTTCCTGGCCGACGGCCGGATCGTCGACGAGATGCAGGAGCCCACTGCCGAGCGGGTGCTCGACCGGCTGAAGCAGTTCGGCGACTGACCACGCAGCGCCTTTCCCCTCACATCTCCGGACGGTCGCAGGCGTGTTCCGTACCGCGCTGAAGGGACTCCTCAGCCACAAGCTGCGATTGGTCATCACCGCGCTGGCGGTGGTCATCGGCGTCGCCTTCATGGCCGGGACGTTCGTGCTCACCGACACGATCGGACGTTCGTTCAAACAGATCTACTCCGACGTGAACAAGGGCGTCGACGCGATTGTGCGGCAGAAGGCGCCATTCGGTACCGGCTCAGGTGCTGAACGAGAGGGGATCCCCCTCGGCGTCGTGCAGCTCACCAGGGCAGTGAGAGGTGTTGACGAAGCCGAGGGTGTCGTCACTGCAGCGGTCCAGATCATCGACCGCAAAGGCAAGCCCACCGCCGACCCCGCTCGGGGCTTTCCGTCCATCGGCTGGAACTGGATCGACGAGCCCCGTCTGAACCCGTTCACGCTGTCCGAAGGACGCCGGCCGCGTGGGGCCGGCGAGGTGGCGATCGACCGGTCGACCGCCAGCGAAGCGCACTACCGGATCGGCGCTCGTGTGCGTGTCCTGGCAGCCGGAGGATCGCGTGCGCTGCGCTTGACCGGAATCGTCACCGTTGCCGGCGCGGACAACCTGGCCGGTTCCGGACTGGCCCTGATGGACACCAAGCCTGCGTTGCGGTTCTTCGCCACCGGCGGTCGCGTCAACCACATCGCCGTACTGGCCACACCTGCTGGACGCAGTGGGCTCATCGAGCGCCTCGACAGGGCCCTCCCCGACGCCGAGGAGGCGATCTCGGGCCGCAGCTACATAGCTGAACGCCAGGCCGACGTCGGCAGACAGCTCACGGTGTTCAATGCGATCTTGCAGGGGTTCGCCCTGGTTTCGCTCGTCGCCGGTGCGTTCCTCATCTACAACACGTTCGGCATCATCGTCGCCCAACGCACGCGCGAGCTCGCCCTGCTCCGAGCGCTGGGTGCCAACCGCCGTCAGGTGGTGGGCTCGGTCCTCCTGGAGGCGGCACTGGTCGGCTTGTTCGCCGCCTTCGTCGGCTTGGCCGCCGGCGTGGGCCTCGCCGCAGCGCTACGGGCGTTGTTCTCCGCGTTCGGGGTGACGCTGCCATCTGCACCGTCGGTGGTCCTGCCCCGTACCGTTGTGGCGTCGCTGCTGGTCGGGACGCTCGTCACAGTAGTCTCGGCTCTCCTGCCTGCATGGCGAGCGGCCAGGGTGCCGCCCGTCGCGGCGATGCGAGAGGTGGCAATAGACGAGTCGAGCCACTCACGTATACGGGCCGTCGTCGGGGGGGTGCTCCTGCTCGGCGGCGCAGCGGCGTTGGTCTGGGGCACTGTCGCATCGAAGCGTCCGCTCATGCTCGGTGGTGCCGGGATCCTTTTCGTGGCCGTCGTGATCCTCGGCCCCGTGCTCGCACCTCTGGTCGTTCGCGTTCTCGGTGCCCCGCTGCCTCGCGCCCGCGGTGTCACGGGCAACCTGGCTCGCGAGAACGCGCTACGGAACCCGCGACGCACGGCGTCGACGGCGGGGGCACTGATGCTCGGCGTGCTGCTGGTCGGCGTCATCAGCATCTTCATCACCTCGTTCCGCGATTCGATCAACGCGGCGGTGGACCGCAACCTCTCCGGCGACTTCCAGGTCGACTCCGGCGTGTTCAGCGGAGGCGGCGGTGGCCTGAGTCCGACGCTCGCGGCACGTCTGGCCGAGCGACCCGAGCTCTCGGCGGTCACAGGCATCAGGGTCGGCACGGTGCAGGTGCAAGGCAAGACGCAGTCGATCTACGGTTTCGACGGGCGAGTCATGGAACAGGTCGCCCACCTCGGGGTGACCGCCGGACGGCTGGCGGATCTCGACAGGCACAGCATCGCCGTGAACCGGCGGACGGCCGAGAAGAACGGCTGGAAGATGGGCAGCCGCGTTTTCGTAGCCCTGCCCAATGGCGGGATCGACGTGTTCCGAGTCGTGGCCGTCTATGACGAAGGAGGCATCATCGCCCAGGGTCAGGGCGGCGACTACTTCCTCGGACTCGGCGCCTTTTCAGCCGACCTGCCAGCCCCATCGCAGGTCGACCTGCGAGTTCTGGTGAAGGCCGCTGACGGTGTATCGACTGACGCGGCTCGTCGAGCCATCGAGCGGGTCACGAAGACGGAGTTCCCGAGTGCCAAGGTCCAGGACCAGCAGCAGATCAAGGCCGAGCAGACCAAGCAGATCAATCAGAACTTGAGCTTCATCCTGGTGATGCTCGGCCTGTCAGTGGTGATCGGCGTGCTCGGCATCGCCAACACGCTTGCCCTGTCGACGTTCGAACGAACTCGCGAGCTCGGGCTGCTGCGGGCTGTGGGCATGTCCCGACGGCAGCTGAGGTCGAGCATCCGCTGGGAAGCCGTGCTCATCTCCATGGTCGGCACGACGCTCGGGCTCGGCCTCGGCGTGGTGATCGGCTCCGCGCTGATGTTGACCTACCGCAACGACCTGGCCACGGCCCGCCTCGGCATCCCTTGGCCCCTGCTCGGAGGGTTCTGCCTCGCCATGGCGGCCTTCGGAGTTGTGGCTGCCATCCTGCCCGGCCGTCGGGCCGCTCGCCTCGACGTCCTACGAGCTGTGACCGTCGAGTAATTGCCGGGCGTCGGGGTGAAGGCTCGGTTCCGGGCGAATGATGAGACGGGGGCCGCGATCCCAAGTGAGGTAGTTCCAAGCCCAGTTGAGGAACACCGACAGGCGATTGCGGAAGCCGGCCAGGAACACCAGGTGCAGGCCGAGCCAGGCGAACCAGGCCGCGGTGCCATTGAGCTTGATGCCGAACGGCAGTTCGGCGACCGCAGAGCGTCGCCCGATGGTGGCCATGGTCCCCTTGTCGACATACCGGAACGGCTTGATCCTCTCTCCCTCGAGAAGCCGGACGATCTGGCGCGCCACATGGCGCCCTGACTGCATGGCGACCGGCGCGAGTTGAGGCAGCACGTCGGTTCCGTCGCCGTTGGACCGGTGGGCCGGGATCGCAGCAATGTCGCCGATGGCGAACGCAGGACGTCCCTCGATCCGCAGATCCGGCCGGACCCTGATGCGGCCGGACGAGGCGAGCGGCACGTCCAACAGGGCGGCAAGGGAGTTGGCCTTCACCCCGGCTGCCCAGATCAAGGTGTGGGCGGCAAGCTCCTCACCGCCGTGGAAGAACACCCGGGTGGCCGCGATGCGCTCGACAGCAGTGCCGGTCCGCACATCGACGCCGCGCTGCTCGAGCGCCGCACGGGCATGCCGGCGTGAGGTCGATGAGAACGGCGCGAGCAACTCGTCGCGCATCTCGACCAGCACCACGCGGGATCGGCCGATGTCGAGGCTGCGGAAGTCCCTCGACAGAACAGTGGCGAACAACTCCGACAACGCGCCGGCGACCTCGACACCGGTCGGGCCACCGCCCACCACCACGAAGGTCAGGGCGCCGTCGTCGATCAGGCCTGGATCGCGATCGGCAGCCTCGAATCGGTCGAGCACGTGGTTGCGCAGCCGGATGGCGTCGGCCAGGTTGTACAGCGGAAAGCCGTGCTCATCGACGCCCTCGATGTCGAACGTGTTGGTCGTCGCCCCGGCGGCCACGATCAGTTGGTCGAACTGAAGAGGGTCCTCGTCGTCCAGGTCGAGCCGGCGAGCAGCCCAGTCGACCCCGGCAACCGTGCCCTGCCGGAACCTCACGTTCTCCTGACGCTGGAAGATCCCGCGCACCGGATAAGCCACGTCGGCCGACGCGAGCCCAGATGTCGCCACCTGGTAGAGCAACGGCTGGAACGTGTGGAAGTTGTGTCGATCCACGATCGTGACGTCGACCGGCGCGTGCTTCAGCTCCGCCGCTGCAGCAAGCCCGCCGAACCCGGCACCGATGATCACGACATGGGAGCGGGCTGGCATCGCTCCAGGCTAGGAGCGCCCTGCTAACCGCAGGATCCTGGCCTCGGCGCGTCGCTCCTTCCGGTGTAGAACCCGACAGCCGGACCCAGGGAGGCCGGGGGCGCGGGTGACCACCAGACGTGTCACGCTCTTGGGCCATGGCCGGCTACTCGGGCACTCCGCTCGCCCAAAAAGCTCGGTGTGAGATCGGGCGACCGGATCGGACTGCTCGGCGCCCCGGACGGGTTCGGCAACGTGCTCGTCAAGTCATTGCCGGCGGGCGTCACGGTCCGCACACGGGCCAGCGGGTCGCTCGCTGTGATCGTGTCGTTCCACACTCGTCGCGCCGACATCGAACGTCGGGTTCCAACGTTGCTCCGCACGCTCGACGTCGACGGTGGACTGTGGATCGCGTGGCCGAAGAAGGCCAGCGGCGTGCCGACCGACATCACCGATGAAACGGTGCGGCAGGTGTTCCTTCCGCTCGGCCTCGTCGACAACAAGGTCTGCGCCATCGATGACGTGTGGTCCGGACTGCGTGTCGTCTGGCGCAGGGCTCGCCGAGACGCATTGAGCGCAGGGGCAGTCAGCTGACGAACCGGACGGCGCGAGCAGACAGGGCGAGGATCGATCTCATCTCGGCGGCCATGAGCGACGTGCTTGCGGGCCGTCACTCCTTGACCGGTGACGCGGCGCCGTGTCAGGTCCACGGTCAGGATTGGCATGTCGGGCACCAGTAGGTCGACCGCGCCTGCTCGCCCTGTCTCCGCATCCGGATCGGAGCGCCGCAGCGCCGGCACGGCTGTCGCTGGCGGCCGTACACCGCGAGGCCTCCGGCCACCGTCGTGCGAGGGCCGCCATCGAGGTTGGCCCGCAGCAGCCGTGACGCTGTCTCGATGAGACGCCGACGAGTCGGAGCGTCGAGATCGGCGACCGGCGTTGCCGGGTCCACTCCGCAGGCGAAAAGGACCTCAGACTTGTAGACGTTGCCGACTCCGCATGCCACCCGTTGGTCGAGCAACACCGCCCCTATCTCCTCGCTCGGGTCCGCACATGTCGCCAGGCGACGGAGGCACTCATCGAAGTCGGCATCGGGCAGGCAAAGATCCGGACCGAGGTGGGCCACCGGGTCGATACCCGTGCCGAGCGCTCCACCGGGATGGGCGCGGCGATAGGTGCGCACGACCGGGGCGGCGAAGCACACTGCCATCCACCCGTTGACCTCGATCAGAGCACGCATGAGATGAGCCGGCTTCCGCCAACGTTCGGCGGTGCGGTAGAGGTGCCAGGAACCGGTCATGCGCATGTGGGTCTGCAGCGTCAAGCCGTCGTCGAAGTGGACGAGCAGATGCTTGCCACGGGCCTCCACCCGCTTGATGATCGTGCCGGGCCGCGGGCGGTCGCCCAGAAGACGAGGCGCCTCGAAGCGCAGGAGCGTCTGTCGTTCGAGGACCGGACGGAGCCGTCCAACGGCACGGTGGATGGTGTCGCCTTCGGGCACCGCCTCAGGCTAGGGAAGGGCTATGGAGTCGTCATCCTGGTGGTGCGCCGTCACCTTCCCACTCTTCGTCCTGCTGCTTCCAGGTGGCCTCGCGCGCTTCGTTGGTCGCCCGCCAGTTCTGGGCGGCTTCTTCGGTGGGAAACGGACCGAGCCGGTCCGCCGCACGACACTGCTCGCCTTCGTGCTCGGCGCGCTGATGCTCGAAGCACCAGTACCACTGCTCGGTCGAAGTCATGGGCGTCTCCGAAGTCGTAGGCCCTACCGCCCGTGATCTTGCCGTGTGAAGGCGGTGCTGCCAACCGGCCTGCGCCCTCGGGTACAGCCATCGAGTGGCTGGTACGTTGCGCCGCATCGCACGGTTCGATCCGCAGCGGAACCCGAGGAGGCACCAGTGCCCGACGAGACTGGCCCGGCCGTCCGTGTTCGCATTCCACGGGATCGCGAGAACGACTACTCGACCGAGGCGGCCGCACGGCGGCGCGACTTCGTGCGGGAGCAGACCGGGACCGAGCTCCACCATGTCGGGCAGTACTCGTTCGACCCGGCAGTCCTGCCCGGCAACATCGAGAACTTCGCGGGTGTGGCCCAGGTGCCTCTCGGCATCGCAGGGCCGATCCGCATCATCGGTGAGCACGCCCAAGGTGACTTCTACATCCCGATGGCCACGACCGAGGGCACGCTGATCGCAAGTTACAACCGAGGCATGCGGCTGCTGACGGAGTGCGGCGGCGTGAAGACCACAGTTGTGGACGATCACATGCAACGGGCGCCGGTGTTCATCCTCGACGACGCCTTGGAGGGTCGCCGGTTCGGCGAGTGGATCTCCGAACACACCGACGAGATCCGAGCAGCCGCTGAATCCACGACAAGCTCGGGACGTCTCAGCTCGATCGGCCAGTACTCGATCGGTCCGCTGCGCTACTTGAGGTTCAA
>JBBSGQ010000101.1:0-9825 GCA_038253965.1 Acidimicrobiales bacterium
CCAGCCGTCGTCGTCGAGCGGCTCGAGCATCCCGGTGAGCGCGCTCTGCTGATGCTCGAGCCCATCGATGACGCTGGCCAGGATGTCCATGACCGCACACTGACATGACGCTGGGAAGCCTGTCGACATGCCCACCCATCCGAGCGCGGGGTCGTGTCGAGGAGCGACACCAACTCGACCTGACCGGCCGACCCGACCCGTAAGGTGTGATCTGAGCAGCCGGATTTGGCGGCCCAGACCGGACCGGGAAGAGGCGTGGGGCATGGCCGGATCGGACTTCTTGTTGACCACCTGGCAGGGTGGGGGCAACGTGGGGCCCGAGCTCGGTCTGGCGCGACGGCTGATCGAGGCGGGGCATCGGGTACGGGTGTTGAGCGAGCCGACGGTCGAATCGGATGCTCGGGCGGTCGGCTGTTCCTTCACGGCGTGGCCGACGGCACCGTCGATCGCGTCGATCGACAGGGACACCGCAGTCATCAAGGACTGGCATGTGCGCAACCCGATCGGGCTCTTGCGTCGGATGGGCAGCGAAGTGCTGTTCGGACCAGCGGACCGTTTCGCCCGTGACGTGCTCGCCACGGTGCAGCGCCATCCCGCCGATGCGCTGCTGGTCGACGTCGCGCAGTTCGGGACGATGATCGGGGCGGAGCGCTCCGGGCTCCCGACGGTTGGCTTGCTCCCGAGCATCTACGTCCGTCCCACTCGAGGGCATCCGATGATGGGCACTGGTTGGCTGCCCGCTCGGGGGCCGATCGGCAAGGCGCGTGACGTTGTCGTGCCCGCCTTGTTTGCTCGCCTCGTGCGGCTCGGTCTGCCCCGACTGAACGCGGTGCGCGCGGAGCTGGGCCTGTCGCCGATGACTGACGTTTTCGACTTGTGGGACCGCTGTGCGCGCCTGCTCGTGATGACCAGCCCGTCGTTCGATCCGCCCCCGCAGCAACTGCCGGCCAACGTGCGCTACGTCGGCCCGGCGACCGACGATCCGCCGTGGGTCGAGCCGTGGACGCCGCCCTGGCCGATCGGGGAGCGGCCCTTCGTGCTCGTGGCCATGAGCTCGACCTATCAGGCACACGACGCGCTCCTTCGTCGCGTCGTCGCAGCTTTGGATGGTGAGCCTGTGTACGCGCTCGTGACCCTCGGACCTGGCCTCCGCACTGAAGAAGTGCCCGGGACATCCAACGTTGCCGTGGCGGTTTCCGCTCCCCATGCCCGTCTGTTGCCCGGGGCGGCGGTGGTGGTGACCCATGCCGGGCACGGCAGCACCATCAAGGCGCTGGCGGCCGGTGTCCCCATGGTGTGCCTACCGCACGGACGCGACCAGAACGACAACACGGCACGAGTCGTTGCCGCCGGTGCCGGCGTGCGACTGTCTCGTCGGTCGAGCTCCGCAGCTATCCGGGCGGCTGTCCAGACAGTGCTCGGTGAGACCTCGTACCGAACAAGTGCCGAACGCCTCGCTGAAGCGTTCGCCGTCGAAGCCAAACGTGGTCCGGACGCCCTGGCCGAAGTGGAAAGCGTGCTGCCACTCGGGCCTGACTCGACCAGCCTGGTGTGACCTAAAAGCTCGAGTCGGCGCTCTCTCCGCGGCCGACGAACTCGTCAACCGTGTCGCTCGCCGGCTTGATGGGACCACCTGTTCGCCAGTGGCATGGACCGGGTCCGGGGTTCTCGTGCAACTGATCATCGACGGGCGTCCGCTCGAACGGACACGGCATGATCGAACGATGCGAGTGCTCGTCAAGGCATCACGACCGATCGGCCAGTTCAGGCGGGAACCCGCCGGTGGCGATAGGGCCCCAGCGATCGATGCTCAGCCGGATCAAGCACTTGGCCTGCTTGGCCATGGCTCGCCGATACTCGTCCCAGTCCGGGTGCTCCCCCGATATGCAGCGGTAATAGTCGACGAAAGCTTCCAGCGCCTCAGGGAGATCGAGAACCTCGCCGGTCCCGGATAGCTGGACCCAGGGCCCGTTCCACTCATCGGACAGCACACAGGCCGAGAAAGCGCGATCGCGTCGAAGGTTCCGGACCTTCGCCCGCTGCGGATAGGTCGAGACAACGATGCGGCCCTCGTCGTCCACGCCGGCTGTCACCGGCGAGAGCTGTTCCGTGCCGTCGGCCCGTCTCGTCGAGAGAACGAGACGATGGCGCGTGTGAAGGAACTCGAGGAGCTGCGCCCGATCGACCACGTGAGTGCTCGCGACCTTCGCCATGACCGCCAACTGTCGCGCGTGACAAGCGCGGAGGCCTTCCAGCCGGCGGTCGAGCGGCGTCTTCGTGGGCGGGCACCGTTGCGTTGCCGATCGGGTCGGCTGAGTGCCGCAGCCGCGCCGGACGATCCCGGGCCGGAAGACTTGGAACGTTCGGGACCACTCCCGCGTCACACGAGAGCAGCAACCATCTCGCCTTCGCTCCGATCGCGAGCTCCGCCTCTTCGCTGCGAGCGGAACGACGACGTCCACTGGGTGTTCGGCGCGTCGAGCGAACAGGGAAGCTCGTGCGGGTGAACGCGAATACGATCGGCGCGTCTGCTGCGCCGAGGTCCGGCACAGCTGCGCCGCCCGCATGACCGACACCGACAGCCCCCGACCATCGTTCGACAGCTATGACCCCGCGGTGGCCGAGCTCATGTTGACGGCCAGCGCCACGGGGATGGGTGGCATCCCCGACTACCTGGGTATCCGCACCACCGAGGTCGGACCCGGCACGATGACCGCCGAGCTCGACATCCGCCCAGAGCTGCTCAACCCGTTCGGCTCGGCCCATGGCGGCACGCTGGCCGCCCTCGCCGACCACGTCCTCGGCGCTGTCCTCTACCCCCTCATCCCGCGTGGGGCTTGGGCAGCCACCACCGAGCTCAAGCTCAACTTCCTCGCCCCTGTTAGCGACGGGGTCCTGCGAGCACGGTCCGAGGTGATCTCGCTCACCAAACGCACCGCGGTCGTGCGCATCGACGCCACCAACGGTGGTCGCCTCGTCGGCGCCGCCCAAGGCACCGTCACCATCAGCGAAGCGAAGAACCCATGAGGGCTTGGACGTGAGATGCGTTCGTCGTGCGAGCTTGGGCTTACCTCCGGCGACAGCGGGTAGGGAGACGACCTGACCGCAGAAGGGACACCGCCATGCCGTTCATGGACAAGCTGAAGCAGGCTGTGAAAGGGCGGAGCGCGATGGTCGAGCAAGGCATCGACAAGGCGGTCGCCCAGGTGAACAAGCGTACGGGAGGCAAGTACAGCGGCACGCTGACGAAGCGGGCGGCGGACTTGAAGAGCCGAGCGCGCCGACTTGACGAGCAGCGCCACGAGAGCGACCGCCAACATCCGCGGCAAGAGCGGTCCCAGCAGGAGAACCCTGAGCCCCCTCGCACTGCGAACTGACGTCACGTGGCGGCACGGTGCTGGCGGCTGCTGTGAACGCCGGCGTCGACTGGACCCACCGTGAAGCCGTCGGTCCCGAGCAAGACCTAGCGACGCCTCGACTCCGACGCGCGTCGGCGAGCGCAATGCAGACGTGAGGGGAGGTCGCGGGGCGCGTCTGCGTTAGCGCCGATCACAACACGTCGGTCAAAGTGCTCAGTGCACGGCCGGGATGTTACTCTCGGTAACATGTTGCCATCGTGGCGAGCGGGCCTTCGTGTCGCCACGCAGCAGAGGGCCGGCAGCGGTCGGCATCTTGGGACCCCCTGGGCATGACGGTTCCTGAGGGAGTGGACGAGCTACCGACCCCGCCGACGCTGCACAGCGTCCTACGCAAGCATGGACGCCGGTTTGCAACGGACTCGGTAATCCCGGTCGTGCTGTTCCTCGTCCTCAACGGGACTGCCGGGATCGTCTGGGCCATCGCGGCCAGCACTGCCTGGTCGGCGACCCTCATCATCGTGCGGCGGCGCCGCCACGAGACAGCCGGCGTACTCGTGTGGTTCAGCCTTGGATTCGTCGTCCTGCGCGGTGGCGCTGGGCTGCTCACCCGCTCCGATGCCGTCTACTTCGGGCCCGGAATAGTGAACACGTTGCTGATCGCCGTGGCCTTCGCCGTTTCCGTCGGCGTGCGGCGACCGATCGTCGGCATGATCGCGCCGATCTTCTATCCCTTTCCCGAGGACGTCCGCACCCACCCGACCTACCGACGGGTGTTCGCACGGCTCACGCTGGCGTGGGCGGCCCTACTCGCCTCCAGTGGGGCGCTCCAGATCTGGTTGCTGTCGACCACCTCGACCAACACCTACGTCGTGGTCCGCTCAGCAGTGACCTGGCCGCTCAGTGTCACACTGTTCGTCATCTCGCTCCGTTACCCGCGGCGGGCCTTCGAACGCGACCCCGAGCTCAGCGTGCGACTGACGGCGACGATGGCGCGGCCGGCCCCCTGACCAGGTGGGCGCCGTCGACGATACGGCGTCCGCGCAGGTCGCAGGGAGTCCACATGTGGACAAGACCCCGTCGATATCGCCATCGGTGCAGTCCGGAGAACCAGGGCCCATCGCTGGGCGACGGCGAGCCCAGCAAATCGTGGCGACGAGCGACGGGACGTGAGGACCCCGTGAGTCACCAGCGCGGCGACCATGACGACGTGCGCAAGAGTCGCGATTCCCACTGGTCTCGGTACATGAGCGCCGAGTCCATGTAGGTGCCGGGCGCGCGGCGCTCGGGCGGTACTTCGGTGCTCAGTAGCCCGACCAACCGCTCATGGCTGTGGATGCGCTGCCACAGGACAGCCTCCGGCCGGCGTCCGGTACCGAGCGCAGGCACCCAACAGGCCTGGATCTCGAGCAGCCGGGACGACTCGGGCTGGTGAGCAAGCAACGGGTAGTAGTCCCGTTCCCAGAAATCGACGTAGTCATCGAGAGGGACGTGCGGCCAACCCGTGTCCTCCATGAACAACGTCGGCTCGTGATCGGCTGGCAGCGCTCGTTCGGCGGCCAGGTCCATCTCACCGAGTGGCGACCACCGCACCGGCAACAGGATCTTCGCCGTGACGTCATGGCGAAGCGTGTCGGTGTGACGGGTCCACTCGGCCAGATCACCGTGCTGCACACTCCAAGCCAACCGCTCCCAGGCGGATCCGTCGGCGATGGCGGTGATGGTGACCACGCGGTACGCAGGACCGGTGCCGTGTGCCTGGCTCGCGTACCAGAGCAGGCGAGCATCGTCACCTTCGCCGAGCCGTTGCATCCATCCGCCGGCGTCACGAAACGCCGCCTCGAACGCGTCCTCGCAGCGGCCCACGACCCGGTGCACCTCGTGCAGGTAGAGCGTCACGAACCATCCTCCGTACGAGTGGCCGACATGATGAGCTCTACAGCTACCCGTCGTGGCAACTTGCCGAGCTCGTTGTAGGGCAGCGCGTCCACGACGACGACGACCTCCGGCAGCTTGAACGGCGCGAGCGCGTCACGGCACCAGACGCGCAGGTCGTCGCTCGTCGGCGTGTCGGCACCGGGTCGCACGACAAGCGCGACGCCGACCCGTTCTCCCATCTCCACGTCCGGCACGCCGGTGACCACGACGTCGGCGACGGCGGGATGAAGCCGAATCACCTCAGCCACCTCGGCGGGTGCGAACTTCTCCCCGCCTCGGTTGATGATGTCGCCTCGACGTCCGGACGGATAGAGGTAGCCCTGAGCGTCCCGGTGCACGAGATCGCCGGTCTCGAGCCAGCCTTCTCCGACGGTCTGTTGTGCGCGTACCCACAACTCACCGACGCGCCCGGCAGAGACGTCTTCCCCCGTGTGAAGATCGACGACCCGGACGTCGACCCCCGGCATCGGGCGGCCGACCGACCCCACGAAGCGCGGATCGCCATGCTCGACCGGGGAAAGGGCGGCATAGGCACCGAGGGTCTCGGTCTGGCCGAACACGTTGGCGAAGCCGACCTCAGGCCATTGCGCCATCGCCAGTTCGACCAGGGCGCGTGGCGCCGCGGCGGCGCCGTAGGAGATCGAGCGCAAGGAGCTCACGTCGGTAGTTGCCAGGTCTGGGTGGTCAAGGATGCGGGCGAGCATGGTCGGCACGACAAAGGCAGACGCGACGCGGTGACGCTGCACTGCCGCGAGCCACCGGCCCGCATCGAATCGTGGCTGGATGACTGTGGTGTCGCCGGCATAGAGCGAGAGCAGAAGTCCGAGCATCCCGCCGACATGGAACGAGGGCACGCACATGAGGGTGACGCTCGGGGGACGGCCCGGATCGAACGGCGACCGGTACGCCGTGAGGCGGGCTGCGATGGCGCGGTGGCTGATGGCGACCGGCTTCGGGACACCCGTCGTCCCACTGGTGAACAGGACCAGAGCATCCGTGTCTCCCCCTGGTGACCGTTCGGGTAGCTGAGCCGACTGCCCTGCGTCCTCCAGAACCGTGCCCTCAGCTCCGAACACAGTCGCCAGCGCGACACGTCCGTCCGGACCGGACACGCCGAGGGGTGAGCAACCGCACGCCTCGACGAGTTGAGCCAGTTCGCCCGCGGTGAGCAGCGGGTTCATCTGCGCGCTCGCCGCCCCGAGGTGCGCAGCGGCAAGTGTGACTGCCGCGCTCCGAACGCCACCCCAGTCGACAAGTGCAATTCGGTCCCCGTCCGCGGCACCGCAGGCCGCCAGCGTCGACACCCACCTGTCGGTCATGGCACGGAGGGCACCGTAGGAGAAGACCGTGTCATGGTTGTCTCCGGTGACGATGAGCGCCGGACGCTCCGCCGCGCCTTGCGCCGGTGCATCGAGGATCTCTGTGATGTTGGCGATCGCCATCGGTTCAGCGGTGGACGAGATCGAGCGCTTCTGCAACCGATTCGAGAGTGGCCAGGTGTTCGTCGACCGACGCCAGGCCGGCTCCCATGGTGTTGACCGAGATGTGGCTGGCACCGGCGTCGCGCCAGCGGTCCGCATGATCCACCAGCTTGACCGCGCCCCCTTCGCCCCAACTCACGCGCCCCTCCATGCCCAACGTCGCCGGGTCCCGGCCAGCGTCGCGAGCGGCCTGCTCGACGACCGCTCGAGCCTCCTGCAACTTGGGGCCAGGGGGCACCTGGGGGAACCACCCGTCGGCAAGCCGCCCGGCTCTTCGGTATGCAGCCTCGGACTGGGCGCCGACCCATATCGGGATCGGTCGCTGCACCGGCAGTGGAGCGAGGCCGGCACCGGTCACCTGCTCGTACTCGCCGTCGTGGGTGACCGTCTGCTCGGTCCACAACCGGCGCAGCAGGGTGATCTGCTCGGTCATCCGTCGACCGCGGTTCGAGAAGTCCTTGCCGAGCGCCTCGTACTCGACGGCGTTCCATCCCAGACCGACGCCGAGGCGGAACCGGCCATCGGTGAGCAGGTCGACCTCCGCTGCCTGTTTGGCGACCAGGGCGGTCTGACGTTGCGGCAGGATGATGATGCCGGTGACCAGCTCCAGTGACGTGAGACTGGCGAGGTAGCCGAAGAGCACGAACGGTTCATGGAACGTCGTGCGGACCTCATAGGGCCCGTTCCAGCCCTGATGAACAACCGGGTCGGCACCGAGCACGTGGTCGTAGGCCAACAGGTGGGCGAAGCCGAGCTCCTCCACGCGTTGCGAATAGGCCCGCACTGCGCCTCGGTCTGAGCCCATCTCGGTCTGCGGGAAGACGACACCGATCTGCACGTTCCGGATCTCCTTGGGTGGCAGCCGTGCGGGTCACCAGTCGAGGTCGAGCACCTGACGCATGGACGCCTCGAACTCGTCGTAGCCCATCCCCTGGCGGGCCGCGGCGATCAACTGGGCGTCGTCGCCGACCGGCCACCGCAGCTGGGTGCTGTCAGCTGCCAGTGCGTCGGCGATGACCGACGCGACAAGCTCTGGTCCGGGCGGCGGCTGGTCGCCGCTGAGCTTGCCCTGGGCGTTGCGCCAGAGCGCGCCGAGCTCCTGGTACGGGCCCGGTTCGTCGCGGTGGTCCATCACGTTGACCTGGAAGCTCGTCTCGATGGAGCCAGGCTCGATGATCAACACGCGGATCCCGAAGTGGCCTACCTCGAGGTGCAGGGCCTCGGACAGTGCCTCGAGGGCGAACTTCGACGATGCGTAGTAGCCGCCGAGCGGCGGCGCGGCGATCCCGGCCGTCGACGTCACGTTCACCACGGCCCCGCGACCCCGCTCGCGCATGCCCGGCACGAAGGCCTGGATCATGCGGGCTGCGCCGAAGAAGTTCGTCTCGAACATTCGCCGTACATCCGTAAGAGGCACGGTCTCCACCGCTCCTTCGACCCCGAAGCCCGCATTGTTGACGAGCACGTCGATATCCCCCGCGGCCGCCAACGCTGCGGCAACCGAGTCGTCGGCATCGACGTCGAGCACGAGGGTCTTGGCCACCTCGAGATCCTCGAGGCTTTCGGGCCGGCGGGCAGTGGCGATCACTTCGTAGCCGCGGCCGGTCAGCTCGACAGCCGTGGCCCGACCGATGCCAGTGGAACAACCGGTGATGAGGGCTCGCTTCACAGTCATGCCCGCACCGTACCGGCCGCGTCGAGATCGTTCTTCGCTGGTCGAGAAGACCGACCTCGCCGGCGTTGCCTA
Source organism: Acidimicrobiales bacterium (assembly GCA_038253965.1). Classification (GTDB taxonomy): domain Bacteria; phylum Actinomycetota; class Acidimicrobiia; order Acidimicrobiales; family Iamiaceae; genus JBBSGQ01. The sequence goes on from JBBSGQ010000101.1 coordinate 8,523, forward strand.
CTCTGGCGCAGGGGAGCCCTCGACCCCACTCTGCCAGTGCGTCGAGCGAACAGCGGTGGCCACATGAGATGGAACGACGACAAGGTCGCGGTCATCACCGGCGCGTCGCGCGGGATCGGGCGCGCCATCGCGGTGGCCGCCGCAACGAAGGGTGCACGGGTTGGGCTCATCGCTCGTACCCGGACGGACCTGGACGCAGTGCTCGCCGAGCTCGATGGCCGGGGCGCCGCGGCCACTGCTGACGTCGCCGAGCCGGCCGAGCTGGCGGCGGCCGTCGGCGAGCTCGAGTCCCGACTCGGCCCGACGGACGTGCTCGTCGCCAACGCCGGGGTCGGTGCCTACGGGGCGTTCGCCGACGTGGACCCGGGGCTGATGGAGAGGCTCGTCCGGGTCAACGTCCTCGGAACCATGCATGCCATCCGGGCTGTCGTGCCCGGCATGATCAGCCGCCGACAGGGTCACATCGTGACCGTCGGTTCGATCGCCGGCCGGATCGGGAGCCCGTTCGAGGCGCTGTACTCGGCGACGAAGTTCGCGCAGGTGGGCTTCACCGAAGCGCTGTCGGTCGAGCTCTCGCCGTATGGCATCGGCGTCTCATTGGTCAACCCGGGGCCCGTGGCCACAGACTTCTTCGACGCCCGCGGGCACGCCTATGACCGGGCGCGGCCCCGACAGGTACCTCCGCAACAGGTCGCGGCCGCGGTCATACGGGCGGTGGAGGCCGGCCACGACGAGCGGTTCGTGCCCGGCTGGTTCCGGCAGGCGGTCATGTTCCGACATCTCGTGCCGCCCCTGTATCGGCGGGGGACGCGGCGCGCCTTCCGAGCCGAACTTGCCGCCGACGAGGCTCGCCGATGATCCCGGGTGGAGCATCGACGGTGCGCCCACATCCCCTCGACCCGCTCAACGCCAAGGAGATACTGGCCGCCGTGTCTGCGGTGCGGGCTACCGGAGAACTGACCGAAGCGGCCCGTTTTGCCACGGTTGTCCTCGATGAACCGTCGAAGGAATCGCTCGCCGCTCTCGACCCGGCCGAGCTGCCGGATCGGCGGGCCCGGTTGGTGATAGTCCCCGGTCCAGCGTGCTCGGTCGTCGAGGCCGTTGTCGGAGTCACCACCGGCGAAGTGGTGTCGTGGGACGAACGCTCCGACGTCCGTCCGGCGCTGCTGTTCGAGGAGTCGTTCAACGCGATCGTCGCCCTGCACGGGCACGCCGGCTTCCGAGCTGCGATGCACGAGCGGGGCATCACCGACCTGGACAAGGTGCAGATCGATCCGTGGCCCACCGGCAACTTCGGCATCAC
>JBBSGQ010000102.1:0-9761 GCA_038253965.1 Acidimicrobiales bacterium
GTTACCGTCACCCATCGCAGGGGTCTCCTCGTCGTCGCAGCCTTCGAACAGCCGCAACGATGGCGGGGCCCCTGCCGCCGTTGGTGGACCCTCACCCAACAGTGCCGGGATCACGCTCCCCACTTCAACGCGAAGAGCCGCGATGACACGATCAGCGGGCAAGGGACTCGAGCAGGTCCAACACGCCGCGCGGACCCTGGACCACAACATCAGCGGCATCGATCAGCTCGGCGGGAGCTTCCGGACCGGCCACCGCCACGCGCACGATCTGGACGCCTTCGGTGGCCAACAGGTCGAGAGCGGTGAACGCTGGCAGATCACCGATGTCGTCGCCGACGTACATCGCAGCGCGCACATCCGTCGTGCGGCACAGCTCGATCAGGGCGCTCCCCTTGTCGACTTCGAGCGGCGGGTGCAGCTCGACCGACATCTTTGCTGCGCGCACGACGAGTCCTGACCTCGCGGCCTGCGTGTCGGCCCAACGCCGCACGGCTGCGGCCAACTCGGGATGAGCCCGGTAGTGCAAGGTGAGCGACAACCCCTTGCGCTCCACCCGCATCCCAGCTGGCCCGCGAGCGTCAGAGCTGGCCGCCACGTCGGCGACCACCTCGCGCCAGGCGCCGGCCTGGGAATGGTCAGACCGGCGGCCGTTGCGAGAGAGCTCGAGGCCGTAGAGGCCAGATACCAACACCTCTGGCGGCAGCCGGCTGGTCAGGAAGTCCACGGGTCGACCGGACAGCACGGCCACGAGCGCGAACCGGCGGGCCAGGCGTCGCAGGATGTCGGCGGCGTCCTCGAGCAGGCGAGCTGCATCGGGGTCGTCGACGATCGGTGCCAGTGTCCCATCGAAGTCGAGCAGCACCGCACCGCGCTTCGGCCGGCGTCGCAACTCTCGAAACGGGTCATCGGCCATCCGGGAGTGACTCTGGCGGAGCCGTCCCGCCGTTCAGGCGGGCGCGTCCTGCCCGAGCACGACTATGACGTTCGCCTGGCTGGCGTTCGGTGCCGGTGATGGCGTTGGCACAGGGACCGGCGCGACCGACAGGCCGAGCACCTTGCCGACGTCGGTTGCGTCGCCCTGATAACCAGGCGCGAAGTAGATCGCAGAAACAGGGCGCCCCACCGCGTTGGCCGGTGGCAACGTGTCGTAACCCTTGGCCTTGATCTTGGCGCCGTTCAGGCCGGCCGCCATGGGGATCTTGCCAGCGGTGCCGTTCATCACCAGAACCTTCACCTGAGCTGCCGGGTGGGTGACACCCGTCGTCGTGGGCGTCGTGGTGGCCGGCTTGGTGGTCGCCGTGTCCTGAGGTCTTGACGTCGATGACGCCGAAGTCCCAGATCGATCACGGGTGGCGACTGTCGACGACGACGGGGCCGCCTTGGCCAGCAGGAGCAGCCCCAGCACCACCACGACAGCCAGCACGAGCACACCCCGGACTGACGGGTCGAGGCTGCGACGGGCGCGCTGCGGGGAGGTCACCGGCTCTGCCATTCCGTCGCTGGTCGAGCCTCGAGACGCTGCCGGCGGCGCTGCTCCCGCAGGCGTCGCAGCCTGCGCACGACGAGCGGGTCCCGGTCCATGGCTTCGGCAGAGTCCAGAAGCTCACTGAGTACCCGGTAGTAGCGGGTGGCCGACAACTCGAAAGAGGCACGAATCGCGCTTTCCTTGGTGCCGGGCCGTGTCCACCAGGTGCGTTCGAACTCGAGGATCGCTTTGTCCCGCTCCGTGAGAGGCATCGGAGCAAGCGTGCTCGGCTGGCCGACGCGATGCAAGCACCCTCGGAACGTTTCGCTCGGCTGCGGCCTCAGCTCGGCGGAGTGACAGATGCCGGCTTGGGCTTACGCCAGGGCCGGAGCCCCACCAACACCGCGATGAGAGCGATCGTCCCCATCGTCCAGGCCAGGACCAGGGCGGACAGACCGAGCAGCTTGAGCGCCGAGGCGGTCAGTACGAACAACAGAGCCGGCCGGATGATGTGATCGGCCGCCTTCACCGAGACGCGGGCGCCGAAGTACACGCCCGGAAGGGCGCCGACCAGGAGCGACGAGGTGAGATCGAGCTCGAAGTCACCGAAAAGGACATGACCGAGGGCAGCCGATGCTACGAGCGGGATGGCCTGCAGCAGGTCGGTCCCCACGAGCTGACCGGCGCTGAGCCGCGGGTACAGGAACAGCAACAGCACGATCATCAACGATCCCGAGCCGACTGACGTCATGCCGACCACGAGGCCACCCACCACGCCGATCAGCAGGGTCGGCACGATCTTCACGTCGATGTCCGTCGCATCCTGCGCCGCGTTCGCCGACGACCGCCGGGAGACCAGGCCCCTGACGAAGATCGACCCAGCCGCGATGATCAGCGCCACGCCCAGGAGCAACTTGATCCGATCCTGGAGGTCTGCTCCGTTGCCGAGTGACTTCAGGATCAGCACCCCCCCGAACGCGCTCGGTACCGAGCCCAGGCACAACCAGCGGACGAGTCGCATGTTGACGGTGCTCCGGCGCAGGTGCACCCCGGCGCCGATCGGCTTCATCACCATCGAGGCGACCAGATCGCTCGACACCGCAGTGAGCGGGTCGACCTTGAAGACCAGCACGAGGATTGGCGTCATCAACGCCCCTCCCCCCATTCCCGTCAGGCCGACAGTGAAGCCGACGAACAAGCCGGCCACGGCCACCCACCCATCGAAGTGCAAAGCAACCCTCCCTGCCGGTCTGCTCCACTCTGGTCGACTGATCCCACCCTTGGGCGCGAAGGCTCCGTCTACTACTGGATTCAGTTGTTCTCGAACCGTGCGAGAAGCGCTGCGCCAGCCGACAGTGCCATGCCGCGGGCGATCGGCTCCCAGACCTTCGGGACCACCGATCGCGCTAGGACCACGCCGCCTGCTATCCAGACGCCGGCGCACCACCGACAGGTGAGCAAGGTGGCCATCTTCGGCGGGTCGTCGAGGCTCTCGACCGTCTCCTGCGCGGTGGGTACTGGAGCCGTCCCTGACGGGCTTTGATCGGCCCCCACCAGTCGGCCGACCAGTGATCGACGCATGGGTTCGCTGATGTTGTCGGCCGTTGCGAGCCGGGTCAGCCGATACGTGGCGAGCCCGTCGACCAGAAGCTCCATGGGATCCATGTGGCGCTTCCTACCCTCTCTTTCGATTCGAGGACCGCTCAACCAGACTGGGCGTCATGGCCGCGACGCAACCGGAGCTGGTGTCGAAGCTCCACGGCAACTGAGGAGCCGGGTCTGTCGTGACCAAGGGACACGTCGTGATGGGTCTGCTGTTCTTTCCTCGGGGCGGATCGGCCCAAGTCGCCCGCTACCTCGCATCAGCGCTGCGCGATGCCGAATGGTCAGTCTCCCTGGTCGCCGGCTCGCTTGGTCCCGCCGGTGAGGAGACCCATGCCCCCACCTTCTTCGCCGGGATCGACGTGGATCACCTCGACTACACCGCCGCAGTCGCTGCCTTCGAGGAGGGACTTAGCGCGGTGGCCGCCCCAGTACCCATGCACCCCTCCTTCGAAGATCGCGAGGACGCCCCGGACGTGGTGCTCGCCGCGGTGGACCCGGCACTCGCCGGCCATCTGTCCGCAGTGTGGGAGGCGCCCCTCGCGGCAGCCGGTGCCGACCGGGCTGAGGTGTTCCATCTCCACCACCTGACCCCGCAACACGACGCAGTTGCTCGCCGCTGGCCGCAGGTGCCGGTGGTGGCTCACCTCCATGGCACCGAGATCAAGCTCATCGAGGCGATCCAGCAGCGCAGCGCGGTGGCCGCGGCGCTCGGCACGACCCTCACCGGAATGCCGGACGCAGCGCTCGCCGGGGCTCAGCGGCGCGATCGCCTCAACGAGCAGCAGGTCGAGCTCCTGGACAACACCCGTTGGGAGCAGTGGCGTCACGGCGAGTTCTGGCTCGCCCGGTTGCGGGCGCAGGCTGCAGCAGCCGACCATCTGGTTGTCGTGTCACCACCTGACCGGGCCAGCGCCATCTCCGTGCTCCGGGTCGACGCCGAGCGGGTGTCCGACGTGCCCAACGGCGTGGAGATCGACCGCTTTCAACCGCAGGCGTTCAGCTCATCGGAACGCAGGGCTCTGTTTCGGCGGTGGTTGGTCCAGGACCCGCAGGGCTGGGACGAGTCCGGCCGCCCGGGCACTGTGGCGTACGAGGAGCAGGATCTGGATCGGCTCCTCGGACCCGAGGGGGAGGCCACCGTCCTGATCTTCGTGGGGCGGTTCACGTCGGCCAAACGTGTGGGCCTGCTCGTACGCAGCTTCGCTCGAGCTCGCGCCCATCTCGAACGGCCGGCGTCACTCGTGATCTGGGGCGGTCATCCCGGGGAGTGGGAGGACGAACATCCGGTAACGGTGGCCCGCAAGGTGGGTACGGAGGGCATCTTCTTCGCCGGCTGGCGTGGCCATCAGGACCTTCCCGAGGGCTTGGCGGCCTGCGATGCGCTGGTGATGCCGTCGGTCAACGACTCCTACCCGCAGACCCCGCTCGAGGCGATGGCCACCGGCCTACCGGTCATCGCCACTCGCAGCGGAGGGTTCCCGTCGATGATCAACCTCGATCCGACGCGACCGACCGGGTGGCTGGTGCCTCCTGATGACGGGGACGCCCTGGCGAAGGCGCTGGTCGAGGTGGTGGACCGACCCGGCGAGCTGGCTCGACGAGGCCAGGCGGCCCTCGTCCACGCCCGTCGGAACCTGTCTTGGGAGGGGCGCGTAGCGGGGTTCGAGCGTGCCTACGCGATGGTAGAGGATCGACGGCGGTCGCGATGTCCGGAGCCCTGAGGAGGCGAGCCGATAGGCGAACCGACCCATCGATATGGCGTCGTCACGTCAGGCGCAGCCTGGCGACGACAACCGTGGCGGCGCCGGAGGGCGACCTATCCGCTCGTGCCCCGAGTGTCCGACGTCGGTGGCCGTCGCGCACCGGTGCTCACGGAGTCTTGCGCCGCCGGAAGAAGCCCCTGCGCTTCTCCTCCTCGACCGGTTCCGGCTCACCGTCGAGTGCGAGGTCGGCATACATGGCACGGGTGAGCGCCGGCCGACGGAAGAAGGACGAATCAGGATCGACGATGCCATTGAAGACGACGGCAACAGATAGATCGCAGGCTGGGTCGGCGAAGGCGTAGGACGACCCGACGTTGCCCGAATGACCGAACGATCCCGGCGAGCAGTCGGTGCCGAAACGATGATCAGCCAACCCGGTCATGAACCCGAGGCCGTAGTCGCATTCTCGGTCGAGCACGACGTCGAAGGCTCGTGGTCGGGCAGGCGAGGTGAACTCCTCCAGGGTGCTGTGTCGCGGCAACCCGGGCACCGTCTCGCCTGAGAGTCCTCGCAACAGCGCCCGGTAGAAGCGATCCAGATCGCGGGCTGTGGTGTAGCCACCATGAGCGCAATTCGTCTCGCACCTGACCCGTTGGGTTCGCTCGAACAGCAGCGGGTATGCGCTCCAGCCTCGAAGATCGACATTGACCCCGAGGCGATCGAAACTCGCGGCGGACTCCTCTTCGGCGAGGCCGATCGACGTCTGCTCCATGCCGAGGGGGTCCAAGACGGATCGACGGAGATGGACGCGCAGTGGCTCATCAGTGACCGTCTCGATCAGCCGGGCCAGTACTGACCAGCCGAAGATCTCGGCGTAGCCGGCATCGTGTCCCACCTTCCACCCGGGCGCCCGGCTCTGGCGGTCGAAGAACGCATCACGCTTGTCGGGCGGCACCAGCTCGAGCGTCACGCCGGACAGGAGGTGCAGGCCGGCGGTGTGGTTGAGGACGTGTCGAGCGGTCACTCCCCCGCGCAGCGCCTCCATCGCCGGCAGTGACTCGCTCAGCGGCCTTTCAAGGTCGATGAGACCGTCGTCGACCAGGTTGGCCACTGCGAGGGCGGCTACCGGTTTGATGGTGCAGTACACCCGGAAAACCGTGTCGGCCTTCATCGGCCGTCCGAGGCCGTCATCACCGAGGGCAACGTCGAGCACGACGTCGTCCGCCACCGAGACACAGACCTGCGCGCCTCGGGTGAACAGGCCCTCCTCGATCTCGGCCTGCAACCTCTCGATCGTCTCCGGAAACGCCAGCGCCTGGTCAGAGTCCAACGGTCACCCCGTCACTCAGCGGTGCGGCGAGGCGTTGCCCCGCCGCTCGGGACCGCTCTGCCGAGCCGTGCCGCAGGTCCATCACGTCATCTTCGCGCCATGGGTGGCCTCCGCGCGATGCGGTGTACGGACAGCAGTCGACGAGGACAACGAGCCTCGTCGAGCGAGACTCGACGCCATGGGCGACCTCCCGTTCCCAGCCGGCTTCTTCGATCGTGCGGACCCCTCCGCAGACCCGGAGTTCTATGGATCCGCCCGACTGGTCACCCACATCGACCACCAGGCGATAGCGGCAGTGACTGCGCTCTACGACGAGCTAGCCATCAAGGGCGCGGTGCTGGACCTGATGGGCTCATGGGTCTCACACTTCCGTCGGGCACCGGCGCGTCTGACCGTGCTCGGCATGAATGCCGACGAGCTGGCCGCCAACCCGCAGGCGGTCGAGCGCATCGTCTACGATCTCAACGCAGATCCCGCGCTCCCCTTCGAGAACGAGTCCTTCGACGCGGCCGTTTGCTGCGTATCGGTCGACTACCTCGTTCGACCGATCCAGGTCTTCACCGAAATGGCGAGGGTGTTGCGCCCGGGAGGGCCGTTCGTCTGCACCTTCTCGAATCGCTGCTTCCCGACCAAAGCCATCCGAGGGTGGCGACAGACGACTGACGAGCAGCACTGCGCGATCGTCGCCAGCTACTTCCACCTCGCCGGTGGCTGGACCGATCCGATCAGCGAACGACTGACGCCACCTCTGCACAGAGGCAACCCCCTGTTCGTTGTCCGGGCGTGCCGACTGCCCAGAACAGGGCCGCCGACAGATGTCGGCGGCCCTGTGGCGGGCGGCACTTCTTCCGGGGACCTCTAGGAGCGGGCGCCCACCAGAGCCACTGCGACCCGCACATCCGTGCCGACGGGGATGCCCAGGGAGTTCGCAGTGACGACGAGCTCGATCATGCGCACCTCGATCGAGGTTGGCGTCACGATCGTGCGGCGGAGGTAGAGGGTCCCGACGCCGGCGAGCTGCATCACGGTGTTGGCCTTGATGTTGGCTGGGATGAGCGTCTTCCCGTTGACGATGATGGAACCGAAGCCGGACCCAGTACTACTCACGCTCGTCGAGCCGTTCGCTCTCGTCGCGTGTGCGTCGGCCTTGATGAGGGTGGCCTTGACCCGCCCGTTGACCAGGTTGGCACTGGTCACCGTCGAGGTCGTCTCGCCCGTAGCGGTCGTGGAAGTTGTCGACCCTTTTGCGGTGTCCTTGATGGTGCTGCCGGCGAGAAGCCCCGGCAGCATGACTGCAGCGCCGGTGTTCGTCAGGAGATTGCCTCGTGTACCCGTGCAGGGCAGGAACGCCGGGAAGCTAGGACCGGCGCTGAGCTGGGCGCCGACGCGTGCCATGCTGCCGTAGGCCACGCCTCGCAGGAAGCCACCGGTCGGCGCAAGGATCGCGCTGACTGCGGCTGCGACGATCGCATTGGTGTTGACGGGGATGCCCGATGGGTTCGCCATGCTCACATACGCGTGGATGGCGCGAACGGTCAGCTTCGCTGATGTGGCGTTGACCGACGACCGCTGCTCGTTGAGCACGACGTGGCCCATGCCGGGAAGAGAGATCGTGGTGTTCGGAGCTGGGTTGCCAGCAATGGGTGTCCCGAGGACTTTCAGGCCGGTGAACGTCGACCCGGCTGCGCTCGTGTGGTAGCCGGAGGAGTCGTGGGTGCTGATGCTCACTGCCTTGACTGCTGTGGCGGTGACAGCACCACCGAGCAAGCTGACCTGCTCGGCTCGAGCAGTTGTTGCTGTCCGATCCGGAGATGCGCTCGTGCTGCCAGTCGTGGCCAAGTTGGCGCTCGACAGCGTGGTGCCGAGCGTTGCGGTGGCTGCCGAGTTGCTCGTGCTGAAGCCGGCCCTGACCCCGCAACCGAGGACGATCAACGCCGACCGACCGGACTTCACCTTACCGGCCACTGATACGAGTGTCCCGAAGGCTTGGCCTTGGAAACCGATGCGCGGCGCTGAGGCCACAGCCGAAGCGGGCGTCACCGGTGCTATCGCCACCGTGCACGCAGCTACGGCCGTGAGGAACACAAGTCCTCGCAGTCGTCCACTTCGCACGGCAGGACTCGTTCTCGAGCGGGTTCTCATCTGACGGGGCTCCTTCGCCTGCCACGTGCGTGGCTCTTTCCGTGACCGTGTTGCCACGCAAAGAGAGACTATACCCACTCTTTGTGGTTAGAAACCTCGCGAACCGAGATGATTCGGTCCACCGGTGCTGCGCTGCTAGCGAACGGTCGTCCAGACAAGGAGAATGCGCCGTCGAGCGCGGTGGCACCCCCGTGGGAGGAAGAGATGGAGCAAGCCCATACGAGGGTCTACCGAAAGGGCGTCCTCGAGGCCGAGGACTTCCCGGTCGCCGAGGTGTCGGACCACCTCGCCGAGCCGGACACGATCGTGTGGGTTGATCTGTGCGGGCCATCGGCAGAGCAGCTTCACGAGCTCGCCGGCGAACTGGGACTCCACGAGCTTGCCGTCGAGGACGCCCTTGGGCCCCACCAGCGGCCCAAACTCGACCACTACGCCAGCCACCTCTTCCTGTCGTGCCACTCCGTACGGGTCGACCCCGACAGGGGCGACCTCGCCGACACCGAGATCGACGCGTTCATCCACAACCGCTGGCTCGTCACCGTCCGCAAGGACGAGGGCTTCTCGATGGATCCAGTCTTGCGCCGGTGGGACCGCTCTCCCGACCTCACGGCGAATGGAACCAGCTTCCTGCTCTACGGCTTGCTCGACGTGGTGGTCGACGGCTTTTTCGACACGGTTCAGAGCTTCGACGATTTCTACGACGAGATCAGCGAAGGGATCTTCTCCGAGCGACCGCTCGATGCCGCCCAACAACGTCACTGGTTCGAGATGAGAAGGGCCCTCGTTCAGTTCCACCGTCTTGTCGTGCCCATGCGCGAAGCGGTCAGCGGTCTGATGCGGCGCGAGCACGGAGCTGTCTCAGAGGAGCTGTACCCGTACTACCAAGATGTGTACGACCACATCCTGCGGGTCAGCGAATCCACAGACGCCCTGCGCGACCTCGTGGCCACCATCGTGGAGACGAACCTCAGTCTTCGCGACTATCGGCAGAACCAGGTGATGAAGAAGGTGACCAGCTGGGCCGCCATCATCGCCGTCCCCACACTCGTGACCGGGTACTACGGGATGAACGTCCCCTACCCGGGTTTCGGAGAGACCTCCGGGTTCGTCCTCTCCGCCGTACTGATAATTCTCCTGTCCGCCACCCTCTATGTGCTCTTCCGTCGTCGGGACTGGCTCTGATGCGCGACAGTCGCCCTACTCTTCACCCGCCGGTCTGATGCCTCGAGCCGGCCCCGCCCGTGTGGGACTGGTAGAGAACTGCGTAACTGCAGGTCAGGACGGCGCAAGCTGGGGCGAGGGAACGGATCCCGTTGATTTGGGAACGCCATTTCTCGACTTTTTCGACTCTCGGGGATAGTTAGTCTCGAACATACGTACGGGGTATCTGCTTGAGTGCACCTACCCCCAGATGTAGTCGTCAAGTTCGCTTTGGGTGCCGCCGACGAGCTCCCGGTAGGGGTGTGGGTCGGTATGGACGGCTTGTTGCATCAGCCGGTAGAAGAGCAGGCCGCGA